>PKTE01000123.1 GCA_002869335.1 Salinivirgaceae bacterium
AGAAAATGCGGATCAAGGTGCGATTTCAACATTTTCATTTCTGCTTCGGTTTTTTCCTTTTCGATTTGCGCCAGCTTTCTTTTACTCTCAAGTAATGTAAAATACTCTTTAGAAAGCTTTAAAAGTGTGGTTACAAACAAAAACGACACAAAAAAGATGATGATTTCAAACAAAGAATAATATGAGATGAAATAATACCCAGGCACAATGTAATCTATAAAATCACTGAACAAATAGTAGTTGAAAATGGCTGAAGCAAAAATCAATACGATCATAAATACAGCATAGATTACGCCTTTCTTTTTCGATAAAAATCGGGGAACAAAAAAGTACAAGTTCAAATATGAAGGAATCATCAGTGTGAGCATAAATATGCCAGTATAGATGTAATCAACCGTTGCATATTCCTCATCATAAGCAAATAGCTCGATAAGCACAAAAAATGCAAGCATCCAGAAAGCCAGATGCTGCATTATTCTTAATGTTTTATTATTCTGTAAATTAGCTTGGTTCATCTTTTTCGAATTAAAACAGATGGGTCATCGTCAAACAATTCCGGATCATCGGCATATTTAATAATAAACTTTTGTAACTCCTCGGTAGGAGCTGTTAAAAGCATATTCCCATCGGACATCTCATGCTTAATCCTGATTTTACGTTCTTCCAAAAGTTTAATAATATACCTCGCATCAAAGCCTGTTAAAATTAACGAGTCTCCTTTACGCTCTATTTTTGTAAATGTATGAACAGGAAAGAGCGTAGTTTGGGCCAGTTCATTATTTAAATCAAATTCATGAATAAAATAGTCAAGATATTTATACTTATCTAACTGAACCATATGAACTTTAAATTCTGCCGGGACCTTATCATAATAAGTTGCATAATAGGCCATTGAAGCAGAGTCTTTACTGTCCTTTTTATAAAAAGGCATACTGTTTTGTGGTTTATTCCTGAAAGAGAAAACCGTTGAATCTTCACTGACCCAGTCGCCAAGTAGGCCCTCATCATATATTAGATCTTCTTCTGTATAAATAGGGTGAACTGAGGTAACACAACTTCCGAACAAAGCGGCTACTCCTAACATGAATAATAAATTTTTAAGTCTTTTCATTTTTTCGAGTTTTAAGGGTTCGATACAAAGAAAGACTCAAAAGGAAAGATGTGCAATTTTTATCGTTGAACGGGTGGGTTTTATCGTTGAATGGGGAAGTTGATATAAATAAAATACGGAGACGTTACGAGAAGCTAAATAATCGTAGTGCAGCGAATATGTTTGTGACCCGTTGATCTTTATCAAGTTTCTACAAGGAAATTCAACACCGCAATTTTATATTGCTTATGCCTCAAGCCGGCTGGTCTCTTCATTTTTATGTTACTCCCTTTGGTCGTGAGCTCGCAAGCTCGGTTGATATAAAAACGAAGCAAAAAAATCAAGACTACGCATTTTTAGCGACCTTCTAAACTCTCACAACCTAAAATAATTTAAGCCGCGGATGTATTATTGCTTATCTCATTTATGATCATAAATACACATCCGCTTCCAAAAATTATTTTCGCGGTTGTTTCGAGCAAGAAGGTGCCCGCTAAAATTGCTAAGGTCGATCCATAGAATTTCAACGCTTCGTTTCCAAATAAGCAATTTGGGGTCTTACATCATACTTTTTGTTGATGAGCAGAAATCCGCCTTAGAAAAAAATGCGTAAATCTAGATCAAATTACGGTTATTCGCCTTTTGGCTCATGAGGGCTTCGCCGTTCAATCTGCTCTGTTCAATAAACTAAATGACAAATTAAAGCTGGACAAGCCTCTTTTATGTCATTTATATTTATTGAACATTCATTCCCTCGTTATCCTATCAATTTGATCAGGCAAACCCGCATTTAGAGGTGCAATTAATTCACTAAAAGGATTATTTTTAGTCGACCTAATAGTGATCAGATGAGTTCACATTTATCATGATAGTAATACGAATTTGCTGAAGGATTTTATAAATAATCATCAAATGACTTTTTAATTAGTACCAGCAAAAAAGTCTTTGATAAGAAAGCTTCGAGAACAAGGCTTGCGATCATTTATTATTAGGAGTTTACTCATGTAAATGACTGATAATAAATGTGAGCGAAACGAAGTTATCGGAGCTTTCTTGCAAAGACTAATTAAGTTTTACTTCTTCCTAAAATAAATATTTCCACTTATTGTATTTAACTCTATTGGCTTGCCGCCACCATTAATTTCGGTATCAATGGAGCCTCCAATATGAATGAAATTGCTTTTCTTTTGTTGCTCAAATTCGAAATCGGTAAACATATCTCCGGAAATGGTTTTCATGATAAGGTCAAAGCTTTTTTTACTATCCATTGAAATATCAATATCGCCACTAATGGTTTTTAATGCCAGCGCATTCTCAATGTTCTTAGATTCAATATTTCCGTTTATTGTTTTTAAAGACACGGCTATGTCCTTCGGAACTTTTACTTTAAACGTGATATCAAGATCAACTGTGCGAG
>PKTE01000291.1 GCA_002869335.1 Salinivirgaceae bacterium
GTTATGGGAAATCGCTCCACATCATTTCCATTACGATCAACCAAATAAACCTTGCCCGAAGTATTAAATAAATACTGAAGCTTTCTATTTTTATATTTATCTACCTGAATGACATCGCTGATTACCTGACCATCAAGCATTTTTTGCCACAACACTCGACCTTTTCTACTTATAAGATAAATGTAATTATTATCGTCCTGCACAACTATTTCGTCATCACTATTGGTGTGATTTTTTGTGATAACAGGTTTCAGCGAAGCGGAGGCGCTAAGCTTCGTTTTCCAATTCACATTGCTCTTCTGCAATCGGCCACTTTGTCCGAAAAATACAACTTGATTATATAAATGATTACCACTCCCACTAGATTGAGCTGCAACCGTTTCAAACAAATCATATAAACCATTTGCGTTCAAAAAATTATCGAGTTGTGGGCTGATAAAATCTTTTATGTTTACCTCTGCAAAATCAGCATAATACAAAGTATTAGAAGCACTTGAAAGATGATCTTTATGCTGTTCAAATCGATAAGCATCTTTTAAGTTGCGATTTAATACACTATTTCTGCAAATATGTTTTGCTTGATCATTGCGATTGGTAAAAACAACATAATCACCAACTGCCACAGCATAATTCAATTTTTGCTTTTGATCAAAAAAGCCGGGTAATAATTTCCCTAACCAGTTAAAATCTCCAGAAGCAATATCAAATGACGTTTCCTTATCGAATTTATAGGTTTGGAATTTAAGCGACTTACCTGTAACTTTATCATAAGAGCGAAGGGCTTCAACAGCATTGCTTCTACCTTTTGACTTTATTCCAACTCCACTTAACTCATCAGACTTAAAAAATGAATATTCGTCTACAGTAAAGGAACTTAACCATAAATTCTGCTTATCGGTAATTAATTCTTTCCGGTTAAATTGAGTTACAAGACCATCAGCTGAGAGTTGATATAAAGTTTCAATTTTTTCCGGTATAATCTCAGCAAGTTCAAACGGACGTGAGGATGCTTTTGTCAGCTCCTCTTCAATGCTTCCTTTTTGAGGCATAGACAGTCCACTCATAAGCAATGTGCCGTCTTTCAGATACATATCGTAAACAAATCTGTCTGACTGCCCATACGGCCTTTGTAAAAAACTAATTATAAACGACTTAGAATGATCCCCTGAAGCAGTTTTATCAAAAAATAAATTAGCTAGCACTTCATCATTTGCTGTATTAAATAATTTATGAGGGTTAACTGGCTTATTATCTGAAACTTTTGCTAAAACATCCATTAAAACATCATCAGAAAAAGTTAGAGCTACAATTCCATCCAGATTTGCAAAATAAATAATAGGATTTTCACCTTTATAGACAGCGAAATAATCAAATTTTGATTTTTCTTTTGGCACTATTTTCAGATTCTGAAATACACTATCTTTCAAATAGTCCATTACGTTATATGCATGTGTGTTAGAGTAATTTTCTAACAAAATAGCTAATGAAATAGAGTTTCCCATTACCCTAGGCGACACAAACACCTGTTTTACAGACTCTTGCTCCTGCACGTGTTGCAATTTAGCTAAAGTATTGAACAACAAAGAATCCATATTCTTAAGAAATCCATTTCGATCAAGAGCATCCCAAAATTTGACAGACTTATTCACTCTTAAAAGTGGACCATCTTTTATGAAGATACCATATGTATTAGGCACATTTTTATTTCTTTGAAAAAAATAATAGTACCCTAAAACTATAGCCGCCAATGACGCAGTTATAATAAATATCTTCAACCCTGTTTTAAACATATGCAGTTCTTTTACTAATTTTTCGGATAATCAATTGTATAATGTAAACCGATACTATTTTTTCTCTTTTGAGCCATTTTAATAATCAAATACCCCACATTTATTAGGTTTCTAAGCTCACATAATTTCCGTGAAACCTTTGATTTTTTATATAATTCTTCTGTTTCTTTATAGATAATCTCCAAACGATTAAGAGCTCGCTCCAAACGCAAATTTGACCTAACAATTCCTACGTAGTTACTCATTATCTGCTGCATTTCTTTAAAGTTCTGCGTAATAAGTACCATCTCTTCAGGGTGTGTTGTGCCTTCAGCATTCCAGGCAGGTATTCCTTCCTGAAATTTGCGATTTCTAATACTTTCTATTGCATGATTTGCGGCATTATTTGCATAAACAGCAGCTTCCAACAAAGAATTAGAAGCTAATCTGTTAGCGCCATGCAACCCAGTTGATGAGACCTCCCCAACCGCATATAAATAATTGATAGAGCTTTGACCGTTTTTATTCACTTTAACACCTCCACACTGATAATGAGCCGCAAAAAGCACAGGAATCATTTGCTCTCGAGTATCAATCCCCAAACTCTTTACCTTATCGCAAATATTTGGAAAATGAGAATAGAGTTCTTTTTGATTTAAATGCCTGCAATCAAGATACACAAACTCCTCTCCTCTGGTTTTCATTTCATTATCGATAGCACGGGCAACAATA
>PKTE01000339.1 GCA_002869335.1 Salinivirgaceae bacterium
CCATCATATAATCTTTAATACCAATGTTCTTAGTAGTCATTACAACTATTGTATCGGCATTATTTTCTTTGGCAAAAGCAATGGTTGCATCTGCATATTTAAGGTTTGACCGGTTCTCTAAAATATCATACTTGATGTTGTACTGATTAAGCATTTTCTTAGCAAACATCAGGTTGCGGTTGATCTTCATGTTGATGTGGTCATCCTTTACAGCATCTTTAAAGAAAAGTATTTCGCTTCGATAATATCTTGCCAGGTAAATAACCCATGGAATTTGCTCTTTATTTTCGTTTTTGAAATTAATAGGAACCACAATCTTATTGAATGGACTTTCGCTCGGAGGAGACTGCACAACAACAAATGGAACCATAGATCCGGCTATAACTTTAAGAGCCCAGCTACCGGTAAGTTTCTGCATGCCTTTAATGCCGTGTGTTCCCATAATCACCATGTTGGCTTCAATTTCGGCTGCAACCTCACTTATAGTGGTAAAAATGGTTCCTTCTTTTACAATAACAGAAGGCTTAATACTATATTTTATATCTGATTCAAAAGCAACGTCTTCTAGTTTTTTTTGTGCTGATGCAGATTCTTTTGAATTTTTTACAATATGAATGATAGTTATGTCATTATCTACAATTTTTGCTAAACGTATAGCGTGCTGAAGTGCATATTCCGAAACTTCAGTAAAATCCCAGGTAACAAGTATTGATTTCTTTTCCATTTCTATTATTTCTTTATAATTAACGAAATTACGGAATTTTATTGTTTAATGCCATATTTTTTCCTATTGTGTACATCGTGATATTAAAATTTTATTTAGCAGCACAAATTAGTTGTCTTAATTGTTTGTGTTTTGTAAGTTGACAAATAGACATATCTTTGTACGTTCTAATTATTTAAAGAAAAAATTTAGGCTTTTAATTGCCAACAGAATATGAAAAAAATTCGAAACTTTAGCATTATAGCCCATATTGATCATGGGAAGAGCACATTGGCTGATCGCATGTTGCAGTTGACAAAAACAGTAGGTGAGCGTGAATACCAGGACCAAATGCTGGACGACATGGATTTAGAGCGGGAGAAGGGTATTACCATTAAAAGCCATGCGGTGCAAATGAAATATGAGTACAAAGGTGATGAGTATATGCTCAACCTTATTGATACTCCCGGACACGTAGATTTTAGTTATGAAGTGTCTCGGTCCATTGCTGCGTGTGAAGGTGCTATACTTATTGTAGATGCTACTCAGGGAATTCAGGCGCAAACCATTTCTAATTTGTACATGGCCATTGAGCACGATTTGGAAATAATTCCCATTGCTAATAAAATAGATTTACCTAATGCACAACTTGATGAAGTGAAAGATCAAATAGTTGACTTGTTGGGTTGCGATAGAGATGATATACTGGAAGCATCTGGTAAAACAGGAGAAGGAGTTGAAGCCATTTTAGAAGCTATCGTTGAAAAAGTGCCGCCACCAAAAGGTGATCCTGAAGCCCCTCTTCAATGCTTGATTTTTGACTCTGTATTTAATTCATTTAGAGGAATTATTGCCTATTTTAAAATAGTAAATGGCACCTTACGTAAACGGGACCATGTGAAGTTTTTTAATACTCAACATGAGTATGATGCAGATGAAATTGGTGTACTGGGCATGACTATGCAGCCAAGAGATCAGCTTTCTGCTGGTGATGTAGGATACATTATTAGTGGTATAAAAACTTCTAAAGAAGTTAAAGTTGGAGATACTATTACACATGTAGAAAACTCTTGCGATAAAGCCATTTCAGGATTTGAAGATGTAAAACCAATGGTATTTGCCGGAATTTATCCTGTAGATGCCGATGATTATGAAGACTTGCGAGCTTCAATAGAGAAATTGCAATTAAATGATGCTTCATTAACATTTGAACCTGAATCATCAGCTGCTTTAGGATTTGGATTCCGATGTGGTTTCCTTGGGTTGCTGCATATGGAAATTATTCAGGAGCGATTGGACAGAGAATTTGACATGGATGTAATTACTACTGTTCCAAACGTTTCGTATAATGTTTACACCAATCAACAAGAAGTGATTGAGGTTCATAATCCTAGTGGTTTACCAGAAGCCACGCATATGGATCGTATAGAAGAACCATTTATTCATGCACAAATTATCACACATGCCGATTATATTGGGCCTATTATGAAATTGTGTATTGATAAACGTGGTGAATTGAAAAATCAGATCTTCCTTACCGGGAATCGCGTTGAAATAACCTTTGAAATGCCGCTGGCAGAGATTGTATTTGATTTTTATGATAAATTAAAAAGTGCTTCACGTGGTTATGCTTCATTTGATTACCATACCACAGGCTATCGCCCTGCGAAACTTGTTAAGCTCGACATACTCCTTAATAGTGAGAGTGTAGATGCATTATCCACACTAATTCACGAGGCCAATGCATATACTTTGGGGCGCAAAATGTGTGAAAAGCTAAAAGAGTTAATCCCACGCCAGCAATTTGATGTGGCTATTCAGGCAGCTATTGGCGCAAAAATTATTGCTCGTGAAACGGTCAAAGCGGTGCGTAAGGATGTAACAGCCAAATGTTATGGTGGTGACATTACTCGTAAGCGTAAACTACTTGAAAAGCAGAAGAAAGGTAAAAAACGTATGCGTCAGGTAGGTAATGTGGAAGTGCCACAAAAGGCTTTCCTTGCTGTATTGAAACTTGATTAGCAAAGAAAATCCGAATCAAAACTTTTTTATACCTTCGTATGCAGCTACTAATATGATTTCAAATATGAAAAATTGGATAGTTGCATGCCTGGTTGTTTTATTATTTTTTATAGCTCGAAGTTCATTCGGGCAAGCTATTCCTGAGCATGTAAGTAATGACGCTATTTATGAGTTTTTGGATGAGCTTGCCTCAGAAAAAGTTATTTCAATTCATAGTGCCATAAAGCCTTACACTAAACAATTTATTTCAGAAAAGTTACTAGAAGCCCAGCAAGCGGATTCTCTTTTGAATAAAAGGCAGAAAAAGGAAATAGCATTCTATTTAAAAGCCTATCAGGTTTGGGATGGGAAATATGATAATCCTTATAAGGATGAAAAGGTAAATCTGCTCAATAAATACAGCGATAATGCAGCTATAAGTTTAACGCATACGGGATTTGTATATCGTGATTCTAATTTTGCGGCAGTAGCCAAGCCGATTTGGGGAACTCGCTATCGCACCAATGATAATGGTTCATTAACTCATTTTTGGGGAGGAGCTGAGGCAAGCGCTACTATTGGTAAACATATAGGAGTATGGGCTTCAGTAAGAGATAATACAGTTTCTGAAATTTTAAACTGGCCAGGGAACTTTACTCGTCAGGATGGAGGCAATTATAAAATTGGGCTCGATGGTCAAAATAGTGGTGACTATTCGGAAACGAGAGGTGGTATTTCACTTGGATGGAAATGGGGACATGTTTCATTATCCAAAGACCATGTGCAATGGGGTGATAATCAGCATGGACCAAATATAATAGATTCTCGGGCACCATCATTTGCAATGGTGAAATTACACTTAAAACCGGTTGATTGGTTTGAATTTGATTATTTACACGGTTGGTTAGTTAGTGAAGTTGTGGATAGTACTTTGTCCTATGTAAGTCAGTATGGAGAAGATCGGCAGGTATTTCGCCCAAAGAATATTGCTTCAAATATGTTTACGCTGCATCCATGGAAATACACAAGTTTCTCTTTGGGAAATTCAATCGTGTATAGCGATATGGGTGGCGCGCATCCAGCTTATTTAATTCCATTTTTATTTTATAAATCAATTGATCATACCTTAAATCATACCATTCAAAATCAAAACTCACAACTTTTCCTTAATGTAAGTATCAGAAACATTAAGCATTTGCATTTGTATGGGTCTATGTTCGTGGATGAGTTTAAAAAAGATCGGGTAGGAAATGATACTTTGCACAATTTTTTCTCCTATAAAGGTGGCTTGAGGCTTCAAAATTGGCCCATTCCAAATGTGAGCATAGGTTATGAGTTCACACATACCTATCCTATAACTTATAAACATAGAATACAGGCTACAACATACGCCACAAACAATTATGGTTTAGGTCATTATTTGTTGGATAACAGCCAGGAGCATTATATATCACTAACTATAAAACCAATTTCTCGTCTGAGGCTTAAAGCGTCCTATTGGTTAGCATTTCATGGAAATGAATATGCATATGATGGTGGTGATAGAGATATTGACGCAAAACCAGTATTGCAAGACAAAACATGGCAAAACAAAACTTTTCTTTTGAGTGCCAGCTATGAAATATTGCAAAATGTTTATTTCAAGCTGATTTATGAAAACACCAACATCAAAGGCTTTGATGTGGATGGACAGGATGCTCAATATTACCTGGATATGTATACTCCTGCTTATTATCAGGGCAATCAGCAAACCATTTCATTTCAATTTAACATAGGGTTCTGATGATTAGAGTCATTGTAATCATATTATTGCTTGTTTCTTCATTGGATGCTTTAATGGCACAGCATTTATTGCCATTGAATAAGCACAGAAGCATGGCTGCTGAACATCAGATGTATAAAAATGGAGAGCAGCAATTTACAGCGCTTAAGCCTTTGGTAATTAGTGATACGGGAGAATTGTTTAAGGGTGTTTATACTCGAGAAGGCGAGGGAAAAAATTGGTTTTGGCGAAAGCTGAGGTATGAAAATCTGATTATGGTTGAAACAGAAGATTTTCGTTTTACTGCAGATCCGGTTTTGCACTTTGAAATGAGTAAAAATCAGGATATTGATGAATATTTATTTCGAAATACACGTGGCTTTCAGGTAGCGGGTCGTATTGGGAAAAAAGTGGCATTTCATTCTGTGCTTTATGAAAATCAGGTGGCCTTTCAACCTTTTGTAAATGAATTTATATCAGAAAAAAAGGTAATCCCTTTTGCTGCCAACTATAAACCTTACGAAGCTCCGTTTAGTCAATTGTATCCAAATGGGTATGACTTTGCGGTAGCCGAAGGTGTTATATCATGGAATGCCTTTCCTTTTTTGAACATTCAGTTTGGCCAGGGGAAGAACTTTGTAGGTGATGGATATCGTTCTTTATTGTTGAGCGACAATAGTTATAGTTATCCTTATTTAAAGGCAATTGCCACCTTTGGCAAGATCCAATACAGTATGATGTATGCTGAATTGATGGACTTTGATTTGCCCAACACCACAGAAAGTGGTTTTCGAAAGAAACGGTTTAATATGCTCTTTTTAAATTGGCAAGCAACTAAATGGCTGCAAGTTGGCCTTTTTGAGGCTACTATTTATAACCCGGAAGATTCAACCGGGTATAGTAATTTTAAACCGAATTATATCAATCCTTTAATATTAAGTAGCACTGCTGAATATGGATTGTCCGGTAAAAACAATGTGATATTAGGTCTGAACTGGAAGTTGTTGCTTCCGGCTCAAATTCAATTATATGGACAGGTCGTGTTAGATGATTTAGCTCATAATGCTCCGGAAAATGCCGCAGATGAGGCGAGTAAATTTGGTTTTCAGCTAGGAGGTAAATGGTTTGATGCTCTAACTATTAGTGATTTGTATTTGCAAGGGGAAATAAATTCTGTAGAACCTTATACTTATGGACACGCTAAGGTTTCTCAGAATTATGGTCATGCAAGACAATCGCTAGCTCACCCCATGGGAGCAAATTTCACTGAAATGGTTGGAATTTTAAGTTATCAGTATCGCGATTTTGAAATTGAGTTACAGGCTAATTATGCCAATTATCAAACAGATACTGCTTTAAATATGTAGGGTAAAGATCTTTTTGTTTCTCAAAATCTATCTCCTCTAAACACAAACAAGCAGACAATAGACACAAAATTTGCATATGTTCACGCCCAATTTTCATATTTGCTGAATCCCAGAACTGATATGCGAATTTATGCAGGTGTAGCTTTGCGGAAAGAGACCAGTGATATTGTAGACAATCAGGATGTGTTTGTGTTTTTCGGACTGCGAACCTTTTTGTCCAATCGCTTGTTTGACTTCTAGTGAAAATGCTCGTAGGAAATATTGTTTTCTATAATATATTCCTACTTACATGAAAACATGTAAAGAAAATTGAAATTATGAAACTTGATGGTTTATTAAACTACAATCCCGTACTATTAGCTTTAGGAGCAACATTATTTACATGGTTGGTAACTGCTGCAGGGTCGGCAATGGTTTTCTTTTTTAAGTCGATAAATCAAAAAATTTTAAACTCAATGTTGGGTTTTGCGGCTGGAGTAATGATTGCTGCAAGTTTCTGGTCTTTGCTTAGTCCAGCGATCTCGATGGCAGAAGAAAGCGGCTCAACACCTTGGGTTCCAGCTGTGGTTGGTTTTCTTGCAGGCGGTGCTTTTTTGTTGATGGTTGATAAAATTTTACCTCACCTGCACTTAGGTTTGTCGGTGGATAAAGCTGAGGGTATTAAAACAAACTGGCAAAGAAGTGTTTTGCTTGTTTTAGCAATTACATTACATAATATTCCTGAAGGGTTGGCTGTTGGAGTAGCTTTTGGAGCACTCGCCAATAATCCAGATGTTGGGATGCTTTCTGGGGCCATTGTACTTGCTTTTGGAATTGGGCTTCAGAATTTTCCTGAAGGAGCGGCTGTGTCTATTCCACTTCGCAGAGAGGGTTTTTCTAGATTAAAAGCATTTAATTATGGACAACTATCAGGTATCGTAGAGCCAATTGCTGGAGTAATAGGAGCATACCTTGTACTAACAATTGAGCCATTATTACCGTATGCTCTTTCCTTTGCTGCTGGTGCAATGATTTTTGTGGTTGTAGAGGAGTTGATACCCGAATCTCAATCAGGAAATAAATCTGACTTATCTACCATTGGCGCCATGTTTGGATTTGCTACAATGATGCTGTTGGATGTTGCTCTGGGTTAGGAAAGCCAATTTTGCAAATAATTTAATAATTAGATTATGCCTTCAATTAAAAAGAAAAATATAGCTATTGCAATTTCCGGAGCCAGTGGTGCTATTTATGCGCAGCGCTTGCTTAAAAAAATTAAGGGTTTAGATAATCAAATTGATAAAATTGCGATTGTTTTTAGCGAAAATGCTAAACAAATATGGCAAGAAGAGCTTCATAAGCCACTGCCCGTAGCTCAGGATATGCAAATATTCGAAAATAATGACTTTTATTGCCCTTTGGCATCAGGCTCAAATGATTTTGATGCCATGATAATAGTTCCTGCTTCGATGGGTATAGTAGGGCGAATTGCAAATGGTATTTCTGATGATTTAATTTCTCGTGCGGCAGATGTTATGCTTAAAGAGCGACGCAAATTAATTGTTGTCCCCCGCGAAACCCCTTATAATTTGGTTCATATACGAAATATGGAAACTATTACTTTAGCCGGTGGAATAATTTGCCCAGCAACTCCTTCATTTTATCAAAACCCTCAAAACATAAATGAATTAGCAGATACCGTTGTAGACCGAATTATTGATTTGGTTGGGCTTCAGCAAAAAAGTTTTCGTTGGGGCGATTGATAATTCCGAAACGCAATCGATTGTTTTCTTTTTTTTATCCTCAAAAAGTGATAAATTGCCATGCCATAATTGACAGGAATCAATTTATCTATAAAAAGAGTTGAAACACCGTAAGAACATAGAGTGTAAATATTGTACCTTAAAGACATCAACGTTATTTGAGCAATTAACTGAAGAGGAATATGCTTTGCTTAACTATGACAAAAACTGTCAGACTTATAAGCGAGGCGATTTTATATTTCATGAAGGAAACCATGCTACAGGGTTTTATTGCGTAAATGAGGGAATCGTAAAAATGTTTAAAACAGGCACTGAAGGGCGAGAACAAATAATTGCTTTTGCGAAAAAAGGAGATATAATTGGGTATCGCTCTGTATTAAGTAAAGAAACTTTTTGTAGTACTGCAAAGGTGATTTCAGAAGCTTTTGTTTGCTTTATTCCTGCGCAACGTTTATTCAAACTGGTAGAGACCAATCATGATTTCTCTTTGAAACTAATCCAGCAAGCTTGCAGAGAACTGGGTACCGCTAACAAGTATATTACCGACATTGCACAAAAAACAGTGAGAGAGCGATTGGCAGAAGTGCTTATTACTTTGCTTGAGCAATTTGGAATTAATGAAGATGGTTATTTGAACATTCCACTTACTCGGGAAGAATTGGCTAATTTGGTTGGTACGGCAACAGAATCTGTAATACGTATGCTTTCTCAATTTAAATCTCAAGAACTCATTGAACTTAAAGGCAGAAAGATTAAAGTGCTTAATGAGAAAGAACTGCAGATGATTTCCGAGCAGTTTTAATGGTCAACAAAAAACCCCGCATCCAAATGCAGGGCTCTATATCCAATTGTAATTTTTACAAAAATCCTAATTCTAATTTTGCTTCTTCGCTCATCATTTCCTGATCCCATGGTGGGTCAAAAGTTAGGTTTACGAAACAGTCATTGATGCCATCAATGCTTTTAACGTTTTCTGTTACATCGCTAACTAGTTGTGGAGCTACCGGACAGTTGGGAGCTGTTAGTGTCATTAGGACTTCAACTTCGTTGTTGTCGTCGACATCAATTTTATAGATCAACCCTAAATCGTAAATATTTACAGGAATTTCTGGGTCGAATATGGTTTTTAGTTTTTCAACTATTATATCTTCTGAAACTTTTTTTGTCATGATAAATCCTTTCTTCATTTAATGAAAAAATTGCATTACGCATTACCGTATTTAGCTTTGAACGCCAGTGCATAAAATTTGATCTGTTTTAACATGGACGTTAATCCATTAGAGCGTGTTGGTGATAAGTTTTCTTCCAAACCGATCTCTTTAATAAACCAAGGCTCAGCATTTATGATATCATCTGGTGTTTCATTAGAGTAAACCCGAATAACCATGGCAACCAATCCTTTGGTTAATATGGCATCACTATCAGCTGTAAAATATATTTTGCCGTCTTTATAGTCCGCGTGTAACCATACTTTGCTTTGGCACCCGTTGATGATATTGTTTTCTGTGCGGTTTGCTTCATCCAATCCACTTAGCTCTTTTCCTTGTTCTATTAGGTAAGCATATTTGTCCATCCAGTCATCAAACACTGAATATTCTTCTACAATTTCCTGCTGTTTGGTTTCAATACTCATAATTAATTATTTATCTCAACATTGATAGTACCTGTTCTAATTTTTCCATCAGGTAATCAATTTCTTCTTTAGTGTTATACATAGCAAAGGAAGCTCTAACGGTACCTGGAATTCCATACCAATCATGCAATGGTTGTGTACAATGATTTCCTGTGCGAACAGCAATTCCTGTTTTATCCAGTAGTACGCCAATATCGTATGGGTGCACACCATCTACTACAAATGAGAGCACGCCGCTTTTACGATTTGCATTTCCTATGATTTCAATTCCTTCAATTGTTTTAATTTTATCGGTAGCATATCTTAAAAGCATATCTTCGTAGCTGCTAATTTGCTCTATACCAATTTTTTCCACGAAGTCAATTGCTGCCCCTAAGGCTATGGCTCCTATGTAATCAGGTGTACCAGCTTCAAATTTAAAGGGTAGCTCATTGTAGGTGGTTTTTTCAAAAGTAACTGATTCGATCATTTCACCGCCACCTTGCCATGGTGGTAGTTTTTCCAACCACTCTTCTTTGCCGTAAAGCACTCCAATTCCAGTTGGGGCATATATTTTATGACCTGAAAACACATAAAAATCGGCATCCAAATCTTGCACATTTACCGGAGTATGTTGCACTGACTGAGCACCATCAACCAATACTGGTATGTTTTTGCTGTGTGCAACCTCAATCATTTCCTTTACGGGGTTAATTGTACCCAATGTATTGGAAACATGTGCAAATGCCACAATTTTGACCTTATCGGTTAAGGCGTTTTCGTATGATTCCAGATCCAACGACCCGTTCTTATGTATATCGACTACTTTTAATTTGGCTCCGTATCTTTCACAAGCCATTTGCCATGGTACAATATTGGAGTGATGTTCCATGCGGGTAATTACTACTTCGTCACCTTTTTTTAAATGATCTTGTGAAAAAGTTTGTGCCACAAGATTAATGGCCTCAGTAGTTCCCCGGGTAAATATAATTTCTCGCGCATGAGCCGCTCGCAAAAACAGTTGTACTTTTTTACGCGCTGTTTCGGTTGCCTCAGTACAATGTGAACTTAAGAAATGGACTCCCCGATGTATATTAGAATTGTACTTTTGGTAATATTCGCTCAATACATCAATTACCGATTGTGGTTTTTGGGTGGTCGCAGCATTATCCAGATAAACAAGTTGTTTATTATACACTTGTTCATGTAAAATGGGGAATGCTTTTCGTACTTTGGCTATATCAAAACTCATTTTGAGTATTTCTGTTAATAATTTTTAATGGCACTGTATTTCACAATTATTGCATCGTGATAGTTCACCGCGAAGACGTTTGTTAACAAGATCTTCGATTCGTATTGCCAATGGTTCTACTTTTACTTTTTCAATTACTTCAAAGGCAAAAGCATACATTAAAAGCAATTTTGCTTCTCTGGAATTTATACCTCGCTGTTGCATGTAAAATAATGCTTCATCATCCATTTGACCAGTAGTGGCTCCATGGGAACATTTAACATCATCAGCGTAAATTTCCAGCTGCGGACGACTATTAGACGAGGCTTCGTCTGTAAGTAATAAGCTTTTATTACTCTGGTAGGCATTCGTATGCTGTGCATCGGGCTGTACTAATATCCGGCCAGTAAAGGCAGTGGTTGATTTCTCGTCTAACACGCTTTTAAAGAATTGATTACTTGTACAGTTTGGTACACGATGCTCGATGAATGTTTGATTGTCAACATGCTGCTCTCTGTCGGTTAATGATAGTCCAGATGCATCGGCATGCGCTCCTTCACCAATTAAGGCTATACGCAGATTATTGCGTATTAAGCCTCCATGAAGGCTTATGGTACTAGTATGGAAAGTTGCATCTTTATGCACATTGGCAAATACAGATGTAATTTGCGAAGAGCCGTTATGTTGGTTTTGAATATTGTAATATTCTAGTAAAGCACCCTCATTCACTACGATTTCTGTAACGCTATTATCAAAGAATCTTTCTGCGCTTAATGTATGATCACAAATTACAATCTGAGCATGTGACCTTTCTTCTGCTACAATTAAGTGGCGTTTGTGAGTTAGTAATGGCTTATCGCCTAATAGCAAGTTTACAATTTGTATTGGTTTCTCGAAAGCAGCTCCTTTAGGCACGTACATAAATAGTCCGTCAACGGCAAGTGCTTTATTGAGTGCAATAAGACTGTCTGTTTCTTGTGAAGCTTGCTTAAACAAATGCTTCTCAACTAATTCAGGGTGTTTTTTACTCATTTCAGCCAGTCCACCAATGATCATTCCTTCAGGAAGTGTCTCTTTATCACCCTGGAATTCATAGTATTGGCCGTTTACTGTTAGTACAATATTCGTGTCAAGGTTTGGTACGTCACATCGAAAAATATCATCAATGTTGGTAAATGGCATTGGGGCATTAAAATCCGGCAACGACCATTCCTGATTGTATAGAGGTAAAAGGTTTGTGTATTTATAATCCTCATTTTTAATGCTCGGAATACCTTTTTTACTGAAGATATCTTTGGCTTCATGGCGACCATTATTCATGATATCGCTTGAATGAGACTCTACTTTTTCAAGGTTTTCGGCAATAAGTTGATTATATTTTGAATTTAAGTCTGTCATAATCGAATTTTTATGCTTCCATTTCTTTCTTGATCCAGTCGTATCCGTGTTTTTCGAGATCGAGAGCTAACTCTTTACCGCCAGATTTTACAATTTTTCCGTTGTACAGAATATGCACTACGTCTGGTACAATATAATCAAGCAATCTTTGGTAGTGCGTAATTACAATAGTTGAATTTTCCGGAGTTTTTAATTTGTTAACTCCATTGGCTACAATTCGCAACGCATCAATATCCAAACCTGAATCGGTTTCATCAAGGATGCTAAGTTTTGGCTCAAGCATAGCCATTTGGAAAATTTCGTTTTTCTTTTTCTCCCCACCACTAAATCCTTCGTTTACGCTACGATTTGTAAGTCTTGAATCAATTTCAACAAGAGCTTTTTTATCGCGTAACACTTTTAAGAAGTCAGAAGATTTTAGTTCTGGTTCACCTCTGTGTTTGCGTACCTCATTAACAGCGGCGCGCATAAAGTTAACCATGCTTACTCCTGGGATTTCTACCGGATACTGAAAGCTTAGAAACAGTCCATCTTTTGCTCTTTCGTCAGGCTCTTTTTCCAATAAATTTTCACCCTGAAAAGTTACTTCACCATCGGTAACTTCAAATATATCGCGTCCAGCTAAAACAGATGCTAACGTACTTTTTCCAGAACCATTGGGTCCCATAATAGCGTGTACTTCACCTGGTTTAACTTCTAGGTTGATTCCCTTTAATATTTCTTGTCCCTCGATTGAGGCGTGTAAGTTTTTTATTGATAACATGTTATATTGTTTTGCTAATTGATATTCTATTTTTATCCAACACTTCCTTCAAGGCTAATTTGTAATAGCTTTTGTGCTTCTACAGCAAACTCCATCGGTAATTTATTGATCACCTCTTTTGCATAACCATTCACAATCATTCCAATGGCATCTTCGGTAGATATACCACGTTGATTGCAATAGAAAATTTGATCTTCTCCAATTTTTGAAGTAGTTGCTTCGTGCTCTACCTGAGCTGAATCATTATTTATTGTCAGGTAAGGAAATGTATGTGCTCCACATTTATCACCTAAAAGTAAGCTATCGCACTGGGAGAAGTTTCGGGCATTTTCTGCTCTTTTAATCACTTTTACCAGTCCGCTGTAGCTGTTTTGACTTTTACCAGCAGAAATACCTTTTGAAACAATCGTACTTTTGGTGTTTTTCCCAAGGTGAATCATTTTTGATCCTGTATCTGCTTGTTGGTGGTTATTTGTAACAGCAACTGAGTAGAACTCACCAACAGAGTTGTCACCCATTAGCACACAGCTTGGATATTTCCAGGTTATGGCTGAACCCGTTTCAACCTGTGTCCAGCTTATTTTTGAATTTCTACCCTTGGCTAATCCACGTTTAGTTACAAAATTGTAAATTCCTCCAATACCCTCACTATTGCCAGGGTACCAGTTTTGAACAGTCGAATATTTGACTTCGGCATTTTCTAAGGCTATAATTTCAACGATAGCTGCATGTAGTTGATTCTCATCACGCATTGGGGCCGTACATCCTTCAAGGTAGCTTACGTAACTGTCGTCATCAGCAATGATGAGTGTGCGCTCAAACTGTCCGGTGTTGGCCGCATTAATACGGAAATATGTAGATAGTTCCATTGGGCAACGTACACCTTTTGGGATATATACAAATGATCCATCAGAGAATACTGCCGAGTTGAGTGCCCCAAAGAAGTTATCTTCCGGCGGAACAACGGTTCCTAAATATTTTTTCACTAAGTCAGGGTGCTCTTGTACAGCCTCACTTATGGAACAGAAAATAATACCTTTTTCAGCTAAATTTTCTTTAAAAGTAGTTTTAACTGAGGTACTATCCATTACAGCATCAACAGCTACACCCGCCAACATTTTTTGCTCTTCCAAAGGAATCCCCAACTTGTTAAATGTTTCAACCAGCTCAGGATCAACGTCATCCATTGAGTCTAATTGTGGCTTTTGCTTTGGTGCAGAGTAATATATAATGTCCTGAAAATCAATTTCCGGGATTTTTAATTGAGCCCAATCCGGCATTTACATCTCTTTCCATTTACGAAAAGCATCGAGTCTGTATTCCAGCATAAATTCCGGCTCATTCTTTTTGGCTGAAATTTGCCTCACTGTTTCTTCACTCAAACCTTTGGGTAATTCATCAGCCTCAATTTCAGTTACGAACCCGTATTTATAATCGCTCTTCGTTACTTCGTCTAATAATTTATCTTGTTCAGTGGCCATAAGCCTTATCCTTATTTAATTTTTAATTAATCTAAATACACAAAATATATTCCAAATGTATAACAATTGTGTGGTCAAATTGTGTTTTGACGGAACAAAGGTAGTGATTTGAAGTTCATATATTTTGTATCATTGGTTACAACTATTTGTTAAAATTGTTTTAATAATCATACTATCCTTTCTGTATGGTTCGTTTTTAGACATAAAATAGTTGAAATTGAGTTTAAAAATTATGTGTTCAACTCTTTATGAGTATATTTGCCAATATTTTCAAAACAGATCAAACTATTGAAATAAGATACAGAAAATGAATACCGAAAATTTTGATCATAATCTTACGGATAGCAACGGAAACAAAAACCGTTCAAATCTTTTTTATAATATTACTCTTGCCATTTTGACACTTGCAGTTATTGGATTAGCATGGTTATATTACACTGAGAAGGAAAAAAATAAAGTCCAGGTGCAGGAAAATGTCGCTCTCAATATTACCAAAGATAGCCTGGAGAACAATTTAGAGAACATGATTGCGGAATATGAATCGCTTCAAACGGACAACGAAGAGGTTAATCAGGAATTATTGTCAGAAAAGGAGCGCGTACAAGAGCTACTGAAAAAGTTGCGCAACGAAAGGTACTATAGTCGTTCTAAATTTAAGGAGTACGAAAAAGAGTTAGGCACAATGCGTAAAATTATGCGCAGCTATATTGTACAAATAGATTCGTTGAATCAAAGTAATATTGCCTTGCGACAGGAGAATAGACAAGTTCGCACAAAGTATAAAGATGTACAATCTCAAAATGAAGAGCTGACCACAAAAGTAGAAGAAGCCTCTCAAAAAGTTGAAGTAGCATCTATTTTAAGAGCTCTTAATGTTGTTTCAGTCGGGTTAAATGAAAATGGCAAGGAAAGAAACCGCACGAAGCAAATCAATAAATTCAGAGCTTGTTTCACCATAGACCAAAACCGTGTGGTTGAAGCTGGTGCAAAGACAATTTATTTGCGAATAATTACGCCTGCAGATTTTGTAATGGAGAATCAACAATTAGACTCTGTAATGGTTAATGATACGAAAGTGATGTATTCTGCTAAACGTGATTTAGAATACAATAATGAAGCAATTGATATGTGCATTTATTATCAGGTATATGAAACACTACCTCCGGGAGTATATAAATTTGAGATTATTCATGGTAATCACATCATAGGTACATCACAGATGGAACTTAAAAAGTCAATTTTCTAATTTATGATTTTTATTTCGGGTGCTACCGGGTTATTAGGTAGCCACCTTACATACCACCTATTATCAAAAGGCCATAACGTAAGGCTTCTTATTAGAAATGAAGCACGTAAGGAAAGATTGGCCAAAACGCTGAGTTTTTATAATGCCAGTTTGTCTGATTTTGAAGATCAAATTCAGTATGCTTATGGCGATGTGACGGACGTATACTCCCTCGATAATGCTTTGGGTAATGATACTGATATTGTATTTCATTGTGC
>PKTE01000250.1 GCA_002869335.1 Salinivirgaceae bacterium
CTGATTGTCAAACGCCGTTTCTGCATATCGCCTGTTGTTTGTTTGGTTATTCCAAGTAAAAAAATAAGCTGCCGTATCATTAATTTGACTAAAAAATGGATTTGTTTGGGCTGATGGCTTAGTATAAAGATCAATATCGAATGAACCATCGTTACCCTTACCGTAAAATTCGAAATAATTCAACACCCCGGAAGATGTACTTATTTTTATGGGAATTTCTTGTCCATTACTAAAAACCTGAATATTTTCAGGACTAAAGGAACTTGTCGGGACGCCTGCTGCAGTTAAATTGCTTAGTGAAACCCTAATAATTCCTTCATTAGCAACACCAATTTTATAGTAATATTGATCTGATTTGATCCAGCTGTTAATGCTTTGCGAATAACTACTTGAGATCGATAGAATTAAGAAAAGTATGTATAGTAGTGAGCGGTTCATTTTTCGATTAATCTGAGTTTCAGTATATACGTAACAAAATAACAAAAATTTATTAATAGATGTTAGATCTAAGATCTTAGAATTTTGATCTTTGACTGTTCCTGATTATGGTTGATCTTTTTTAATTAATATCAGGACTTAATTAGAACGCAGATTTAACAGATTTGGTGTTTTTATTTTGTGGAACTATTATGTTTATTCTTCAGATTGTACTTGGGACGGAATCCGTTTATCCATAATATTACTTTGTGAGGTTAAGACTCTTCAGTTAGCTTTCAATTTCTTTTAGAAATAATTAAAACATTCTGGATAAATAATCAGCAAGATCTGCAATCTATATTAATAAAATGGTTTTTGAACGCGGATTAAGTGGATTAAATTATTAGTGTTTAAGCCCTGTTATTCAATCAATTTGCTTTATCAAAGATCCAAGATCTTATATCCAATATCCATTTACGCACTTCGTGCTTTTCGGAATAGAATATTAAAAAATGCTTTCCAGAAATAGGTCCAGTCTGTTAAAAATGGATGTTTGTCGTGTTTTTTAAGATATTTTAATTCTGAAGCTTGTATTTCATCCAGTGTTTTAGGCATATCGGCATAAAAAGGAGGAACCAATCCCGGTTTGGTTTTGATTCGTGCTTGTTTTAATTCGTCATCGTATAGGTCGAAATAGTGTTTACTTAGGGGGCGAACGCCCACAATTTTCATTTCACCTTTAAATAAGTTTAGCAACATGGGTAGCTCATCAATCCAAAATTTACGCATGAATTTCCCCAGTGTTGTAATTCTGAAATCATTTTTGAATTTACCACCTGCTTTTAAGTCGTGTTGCTTATATACGTATGCTTGCAGATATTCTGAGAATGGGTGCATGGTTCTGAATTTATACACATAGAAGAACTCACCATTTTTCCCAATTCTGCGAAGCTTAATTAATGGGCCATAAGTAGGATTGCTATCCCGGAAAGGTTTATTTACTTTTTGAGCAACGAAATACATTAAACCGTTTATAATTTTAGTATCTACCACATCAAAACCACAGGAATATAACCGGCCCAGTGTTTCGGCTTTTGAAATAACCCGGTTTTCACCGCGGGTTAAGAAAAAATAGAGTTTTTTGGTAACATTAAATTTAGGAGCAACACGCTTCAAAAAGAAATCGAAAAAGTAATAAATACCGTTAATTACCGGAGGAAACTTTTTCATTATGCGTTTTTTGCGCATATTTTTAGTTTCTACACAACCAATAAAAAAGCCTTCGTTTAATATTTTGACATTCACAGCTTCAAAAAACTTATTGATATACCGAATGTCATTTACCCTTTTTAGGTTTGCTATACAACAAAAGCAATCTTCGGCCAGCTTCATCACATTAAAGCGGGTGGTCGTTGAAAGAATGGTAAAATTGTCTTTTGAAAAATCGAAATAGTGATTTATTAAGTTAAAAACCTCTTCACTACTCTCCTGAATGATATAAGAGGAAATATGACTGGAGTGCTTAATGGCTGTTTTTAAGGCTGTTTCTGATGATTTTATAGGAGCTTGTCCTGTTTTAATTCTTTTGGCAATTAAACGCTCACGTTCATCGATAAATTCCTGAAGAGAGTCATCAATTTTTTTAGAGTTTACTATTTGTTTGTATGTAATAAAGTAAACTAACTCCAGAAAAGTACCAATAATTAAAGAGGTAAAAAGTACAAATCGGGACAAATCCAGCTCCCTAATTCCAAACATTATAAGAGTAGTAACTCCACCAATTAACAGGTTCGTGCGTATGATAGAAGGCAAAATTCTTCTTAAGTCTCTTTTGCTACCTAAGTAGTATTTTTTAAATAAAACAGACATTGTAAACCAGGCAGAAAATAATATGATAAGAGTATCATATCGGCCTTTAATATATTCAATGGGTAATGTGTTGTGCTTAATTAATATGGCCAGCCATATCGACAAAAAGATGGCTACAAGTCCGGCAAGTAGTTTTATGATAGTTGCGTATTTAATATCCATTATCCAAGTTTGAAAAAATCAGAGTGGTTTATCTGATATTGAATGGC
>PKTE01000340.1 GCA_002869335.1 Salinivirgaceae bacterium
ACCATATAGTTCATAACAAACTTCCTGATTAGCAGGCAAACCACTTATATATAAGCTGTCTCCTGTTGTTTCTAAAGATTGGATTAATGATTCACCAGAAAACAAATCAATTCGATAACCTATAGCATAATCCTCTTTTTTCCAGGTTATGATAAAGTCATCGCCATTACCAGCATTAATAACCTGCTCTACTTCAACTAAAGGTATTGCATTTGCACCAAAATATAATGCAGTAGCAGTCGCTCTTACAACTTCTTTGGCATAATCTAATTCAAGATTCTCCAAACGATCCTGATCGCTATGGTAATATTCTGAAAAGTTATTTTCGGCAAAATATAATATCGGAACTCTCTCCGAAATAAATGGCATATGATCTGATCCGCCACCATTCGAGGCAGATATCGGCTCAACCTCAGAATAGTCAGATGCCACGTCTAACAAATAGCTCAGATTACTCGTAACCACATAATTAACTTTTCTATTGCCATTCGTAGCGTTTGCAATCATATCGAGATTCAAATAAAATAGAGGAAGCGTACCATTTGCCAAGTGCTTTTGCACATAATATTTACTTCCATGCAAGCCTAGCTCTTCAGCTGCCCAGGTAGCAAAGTGAAATGGAATTTTTGAATTTCCGCCATGCATTTTTAAAATACGTGCAGCTTCCAGAACACCTGCAACACCAGAAGCATTATCGTCTGCTCCCGGCGTAGAATCCATTGGATTACTGTGAGTTATCGCATCGTGATGCGCTCCCAGAAGCACATAATCATCATGGTCATACACACTGTCACTTTCACAAATGACATTATATTGCATTAAGTTGTAATTGTTATAATCCAGAAAAAAAGAATCTAACTTCACATTCTGATAACCAAAAGATTCAAACTTTTGCTTAATCCATAAGGCAACTTCCTTTCTATTGTCGGCAAGTGCGTAGCGGGTTTTCAAATTTTGTAAGGACAAAATATAACTGGACAGACTATCCTGATTAACTTCAGCTGAAATTTCAGATAGTAAATCGACTGTTTTCTGCTGTGCTGAACTCTGATTTGATATCCCCAGCAAAAATGATAAGAGAAATAACGGGTAGAAAATTTTCATTTTAATAGGTTTTGAGTAACAAAAAAATACGGATGAATATATTAACATTTTAACGCATTAATCAGAAAAAAGTTATTTATCAACAAGTTAAACAAAAAAGCTTACCCTTCCCTGAAAAGAATCAGTAAAGGGTAAGTATAGAAAAATCGTTTAATACAATCTTATACTTATTCTTTTATAAACCTTCCACTATAACTCTCATTACCATTCAATTGCAAAACATACACTCCCGTTTCTAGAAAATGCACTGGCAATTCTACTTTCTGATTGTTCGATATCTTCAACTCTTTGCTCATAACCATTTTTCCGGTTACATCATATATGAAACAATTACCAGTAAATGATTGATTTGAGGGCATTTCAAGATAAATGACATCATTGGCCGGACTCGGGTAAACAAATAACTCTGAAACACGAGGCTCTGACGATTGAACCCCAACCATCATCTCGTCTTCGAGAAGCGTTTTCAAAAGCACTTCAGATTCATCTTCATAGAAATAATACAAAGGCACACCACAAGCTACTAAAACCCCCTCTTCAAAGTCATGTTTCATGGCAATAACTTCACCATCAGAATTATTCTCGGGAGCTACATCTGAAAGACTCTGATATGTTAGAACCGGAGTTGCATTTTCATTTAATTCAAATACATCAAAATTGGGCATCGAGCCATTGAAAGAAGCCGATAGCTTATCAGGATCAACATTCGCACTTAATCCTGAAGTATGTAAAATCTGCTTTAGTCTGGCACCATCATTTACTATTATTGAATCAACTCCCAAACTATCGACCCAACTATTATTGCTATAACTGATGTTATTAATATACTCTGCATCTAGGTGAAGTTGTGGATTTTTGCCAAACAATAACACCTTCCCACCATTTTGCAAATAAGGTTTAATCAGTTTAAGGTTTTCATAAAACTGCGAATTATTTGAAGAAAATGCATTCCAAATAACCGCTTCCATATTTTGCATAATAGGCAAATACTTGCGATCAATAGAAGCTATAAATAAGTGAGAATCCTTTTTTGGCAAAATATTTTCATAAAATGAAAATACATCCGCATGAGTAGGGTTGCCATATCCACCTAACTGACCGGAAACAAACATAATGTGATTTTTTGTTTCAGTAGAATAAGCAAAACACGTTTCACTTCTGGTTTCATATCCTTGTGTATCTTTCACTATTAAGGAATACTCCCATATTCCTGCAGGATGATTTTCAATATTAGTTTCCATTACCTCAATGTTGAAACTCTCTACCGTTTCCCACTCTTCGGTACCGTCAAGTCTACGCTGCAAAACATATTCATAAAGGTCTGAAGGCTTTATTCCATCCCACACTATAGAAATACTAGTAAGCTCCATAGCAGGGGTCAACTCAAATACTGGAGGTTGATCATTCAGTTCAATATATCTAGTATGAACAAGTCCTTTAACACTATCATTAGTTGTTTTCTGTAATGTAACACGCAGATCTGAATTCAATGGCATACCTGTAATATGCATAGTATCTTCTGTCGTATTCATAGTCGCTAACAACTGTTCGTCCTGATAAACTTTAATCTGATAATATGCTACATTATCAACGGTCGACCATTTCAATGTAAAATCAGTACCATTGCCATCATAACTAAAGCCTGTATATTCTATATCAGGAAATGCACCACAAATATTCCAGGTTACTGCAAGCGCTCCCTTAACCATTTTATGGGCAAAAGGCATTTCCAAACTATCTACCAGGTCACTTAAAGAATGATAATTCTCAGAAAAGTCATACTCCTGAAAATAAACAAAAGGAACACCAGCATCATCAAAAGGCCAATTATCTCCCGCAGCTTGAGATATATATAAATGATGAATGCCAATATCTGTATACTGCTCTATATATTGATAGGTATGTGAAAAAAGATCATCATAATAGTAATTCATTTGGGAGCTAGCAGAAGTTTGATTCGCAATCATATCTAAGTTGACATAAAACAACGGTAAAGAATCCATTTCTGAATAACGCTCCACATAACTTTCACTCCCCAAAATACCCGTTTCTTCTCCAGTCCAGGTGGCAAAATGCAATGGCAAAGCTCCATCGTAATATTGCTTATAAACTCTTGCTATTTCAAGGACTCCCGCTGTACCGGAAGCATTATCATCGGCACCTGGAGCTGAGTCCATCACATACGAAAAGTTATATAACGTAGCATCATGATGCGCGCCAATTAGTCCATAATCATCAACACTATACAAATTATCGCTGCGGCAAATCACATTATAGATGGTCATTTCTTCTCCACTAATGTCAGACTCTGACACCAATGAATCTAAAAAAACATCTGTATAACCAAAGGATTCAAACTTGCCTTTAATCCACAAGGCTACTTCTTTTCTGTTGTCAGCAAAAGTGTAGCGAGTTCCGAAGCTTTCAAGTTTTCGCATATAACTCTCTATGCTGTCTTGATTTACTTCCTGAACAGCTTGATCTAAAGAATTCTCTCTATTCAAACTATTTTGACCATAAGCCAAATAGGCACTGATCATAAAAATAAAAAGTGTAAGTTTTCTCATAGCTTTAATTTTTTCATTTGACAAGCCTGGCAGCTTATCTTTTAACAACTGTTTTACACAATATTACAAAAAAATTTCAACTAAATCAATATATTTGCAAAAACTAAAAACAACTAGATATGATAGAGAAGATTAATCGTGCAGCAGATTACATTAAAAGCCAGATAACTGGCACACCTGAAGTAGGAATTATTTTGGGTAGTGGATTAGGAAATTTTGGAAACAGAATTGAAAATAGCATTAAAATTCCATACGAAAACATACCTGAATTTCCGGTTTCAACCGTAGAAGGTCACTCAGGACAATTAATATTTGGTGACATGGCTGGTAAAAAAGTTGTTGCCATGCAAGGTCGCTTTCACTATTATGAAGGTTATGAAATGAACCAGGTTACTCTTCCGGTAAGAGTATTAAAAATGCTTGGTGTTTCAACACTTTTTGTGTCCAATGCAGCCGGTGGTCTAAACCCATCATTCAATGCCGGAGATATGATGATTATTCGCGACCACATCAACTTTTTCCCACAAAATGCCTTAAGAGGTAAAAACCTTGACGATCTGGGACCACGTTTTCCAGATATGAGCGAGCCATACAGTCAAAAGCTAATTGCAGAAGCTGAAAACATTGCACAGGCAGAAGGAATTGAGGTTAAAAAAGGTGTTTATGTAGGTAGCAGTGGTCCAACACTAGAAACTTCCGCTGAATACAAAATGTTCCGTATTTTAGGAGCAGATGCCACTGGAATGTCTACCGTGCCAGAGGTAATTCTAGCAGTACATATGGGAATGAAAGTTTTCGGAATGTCTGTAATCACAAATGTTTCAGAACCAGCTGATCCTGATAAAGGAACTACTCATGACGAAGTACAGGATGTAGCAGGAACAGTTGAACCTCAAATGACCAAAATTTTCAGCAAATTAATCGAATCATTATAAAGGTTAAATAAAGTTTAAGAGATCAAATACCATGTATGTTTTGCATGGTATTTGTACTTTCAGCGGGTGACATAAATCAACTATGTCATTATTAATCGTTGAATAATAACTAAATATACATAACAGATGGACAGAAAAGTGATGTTAATGATCCTCGATGGATGGGGAATAGGAAAAAAAGATAAATCAGACGTAATATATAATGCCAACACACCGAATATGGACAAACTGATGCAGGATTTTCCAACTGCTCAGCTCCAAGCTTCAGGACAAAATGTTGGTTTGCCAGACGGGCAAATGGGTAACTCAGAAGTGGGTCACTTAAATATTGGTGCAGGACGAGTAGTATATCAGGATCTGGTAAAGATTAACAAAGCTGTGGAAGACAATTCCATCTCTGAAAATGAAGAGATTGTAAAAGCATGGAACTATGCCAAAGAGAACAATAAAGCTGTTCATCTTGTGGGCCTTGTTTCTGATGGTGGAGTGCACTCTTCAAACAAACATTTATACAAATTAAGCCACATGGCGCATGAAGCCGGCCTGGAAAGTGTTTATATACATGCATTAACTGACGGACGAGATACTGACCCCAAAAGCGGATTAGGATTCATCAAAGAATTGCAGGAAGAGATTAAAGATACAAATGTGAAAATTGCCTCTGTTGTGGGTCGTTACTATGGCATGGATCGCGACAAGCGGTGGGAAAGAATTAAATTGGCGTATGACCTTTACGTGCATGGAAAAGGTGAAAAATATAAAGACGCTGCTGAGGCAGTAAAAGCCTCATACGATGCTGATGTAACCGATGAGTTTATTAAACCTGTGGTTATTGAAAATGAAAATGGTGATCCAACTGGGACAATTAAAGAAGGTGATGTAGTATTCTGTTTCAACTTCAGAACAGACCGCTTACGTGAAATTACTACAGTTCTTTCACAACAAGATATGCCAGAGCACGAAATGAAAACAATGCCATTGTACTATCTTACAATGACTCGCTACGATGATAGCTTTCAAAATGTGCACATACCTTTTGACAAAGATAATCTTACCGATACAATGGGAGAAATTGTGGCTGCAAAAGGCAAAAAACAAATTCGTATAGCAGAAACAGAAAAATATGCTCACGTAACATTTTTCTTTAGTGGAGGTCGTGAAAAAGAATTTGAAAATGAAAAGCGAATTTTAATTCAATCACCTAAAGTAGCCACATATGATTTACAACCTGAAATGAGCGCTTACGAAGTAAAAGATGCCATTGTTAAAGAATTGCATAAGGCTGAAACAGACTTCATTTGTTTGAATTTTGCCAATGGCGACATGGTAGGTCATACAGGAATTTACGAAGCTATTACAAAAGCTGTCGAAGCAGTTGACGATTGTGTAGGTCAGGTTGTTGAAGCTGCCCGAGCAAACGATTATGAGTTGATTATTATTGCTGATCACGGTAATGCAGACAATGCTGTAAATTCAGATGACTCACCAAATACAGCACACTCACTCAATGCAGTACCTATTATTGCAGTAACAGACAGATTCAAAAAAGTAAATAACGGAATACTAGCGGATGTAGCGCCAACCATCCTTAAAATGATGGACATTGAAGCTCCTGAAGCCATGACAGGAAAAGCACTTGTTGAATGACCGCCAGACCCATTACTATGATCGAAATTGATAAAACACTGGTAAGTCTGGACCTTATCGAAAAGGTATTCCATTGCGACTTACAAAAGTGTAATGGTGCATGCTGCGTAGTAGGACGATCAGGTGCACCACTCGAAGAAGACGAAAAAGAACTTATTGAGCAGGCTTATCCCATTGCTCGTCAATATATGTCAGAAGAAGGGATAAAAACAGTAGAAGAACAAGGCTGGTATGTAATAGACGACGAAGGAGATACTGTGACTCCACTAATGAAAAACGATGCCTGCGCATATACCTACAACGATAAAGGAATTACTTTTTGTGCCATCGAAAAAGCCTGGATGGAAGGTTTAATTGATTGGAGAAAGCCTGTATCATGTCATTTATATCCGGTTCGTATTACAAAATATGAATCATATGATGCTGTGAACTACGAAAAAAACAGGATTTGTAAATCTGCCCTTAAAAAAGGTAAAAGAGAAGGTGTACCTTTGTACAAATTTCTAAAAGATTCGTTAATCAGGAAATACGGAAGTAAATGGTATAGTGAATTGGAGTTAAATGCAGAAATGTGGCGACAACAATCTGAAGAAAATGAATAATAAACAATTAACTTAAATCGTTTTCTAAGATTAATAATGAAAATAATGCTTTTGAAAAAACTCATACTACTTCTTACAACAATCGTTATCAGCCAGTCTTTATGGGCACAGGAAATGCTAAACCCCAAAGAAGATTTTTTATATGATGGAAAGTATTTTGGTGCTTATCCACCCTATATAACTTTTGGTTTAGGTTATGGTTATAATACTATGACATCAAAAGGGGAACAGAATCTGGCTTTAGATTTCCACATGCAAATCAAGAAAACAGATTTTGCATTTAACGCAGGTTACTTTGCATCCACACCTCGCTTTTTAGAAGGTGGTGGCGGGTTAGACCAATACTTTAGCAGACAAAAAATCAATGATTTTCATGCAGGAGCAGGATATCGGTACGAGCGATTAAAATCTAATTTTGGCGTATATGGTGGATTTTCATTTGTGGCAGGACGCTCACCAGTCGACACCATAGTAAACTCAAATGCTTATATCTTAAGAAGAACACCTGGCCTTTACCTGCAAGCAAACTTTTCACATAAACCCCATTATGACGTAGGATACGGATTAACGCTCTATGCGGTATATAGTCGTTATTACAAAATAATTGGGGTGCAAGCACATATTTTCTTATCTTCAGCCTTCAAAGCTTATAATCGTTAAATTTATATAATATGGAAAACTTAAAGCAATACGTCGAAGAGAACAAACAGCGATTTTTAGATGAACTATTTGAACTCATTCGCATCCCGAGTATTAGCTCATTATCAGAGCACAAAGATGACATGTACAAAGTTGCAGAACTTTGGAAAAAATATTTAGAAGAAGCAGGTGTTGACAAAGCGCAAATATATGATACAAAAGGACATCCAATTCTTTATGCTGAGAAAATAATTGACACTGCTAAACCAACTGTTTTGGTTTATGGTCACATGGATGTAATGCCACTAGACCCAATCGAATTGTGGGACTCAAAACCTTTTGAACCGGAAATTCGCGACGGTAAAATCTACGCTCGTGGTGCTGATGATGACAAAGGACAGGCTTTTATGCATACCAAAGCATTTGAGTTTATGGTAAAAACCAATCAGCTTCCTGTAAACGTGAAGTTTATGATTGAAGGTGAAGAAGAAATTGGCTCACCTAACCTTACTACATGGTGTGCTGAATACAAAGACATGCTAAAAGCAGACGTTATTCTTGTGAGCGACACAGGCATGATTGCACCTGACATACCATCAATCACAACAGGATTACGTGGACTAACATACTTACAAGTTGAAGTTACAGGGCCAAATCGCGACCTTCACTCAGGATTATTTGGTGGAGCTGTAGCTAACCCAATCAACGAATTAGCAAAAATCATTGCTAAACTAACAGATGAGAATAACAAAATTACAATTCCTGGTTTCTACGATGACGTGTTAGAGTCAACAGACGAGGAACGCAAAAAATTAAACGAAGCTCCTTTTAGTACTGAAGAGTACAAAAAAGCAATTGACGTAGAAGAGCTTTCAGGTGAAGCCGGATATACAACCATTGAGCGTACAGGTATTCGTCCATCATTCGATGTATGCGGTATGTGGGGTGGTTATACTGGCGAAGGAGCTAAAACAGTGCTTCCTTCAAAAGCTTATGCTAAATTATCAAGTCGTTTAGTACCAGATCAGGATAATGAAGCAATTGCTGAATTGATGAAAAAGCACATTGAAAAAATGGCTCCTAAATCAGTAAAAATTGAAGTTACTCCATTGCATGGTGGTCAGGCATATGTTTGCCCAATTGACATACCTGAGTATAAAGCTGCTGAAAAAGCATTTGAAGAAGCATTCGGAAGAACTCCAGTTCCAGTACGTAGTGGTGGTAGTATTCCAATTATTTCTACATTCGAAGAAGTACTAGGAATTAAGTCTGTATTAATGGGATTCGGATTGGAAAGTGATGCTATTCACTCGCCAAACGAGAACTATCCATTATACAACTTTTATAAAGGAATTGAAACTATTCCATTGTTCTACAAATACTACGCTGAGATTAACAGATAATCATATTGCAATATAAATGAACACCCTGTCAAATTTTGGCAGGGTGTTTTTTGTGCTATATCTTCTTTGTGAATATTGTGCATTCTTTGTGGCTAAAAAAATCCGTACACTCGCGCTGAAGTTATTTTCAATTTGACTTAACCACGACTTTACTATCTTTGTATAAATTTTCAATCAATGGCAATTAATTCCAAAACACCTATCATTATTGCAGGCCCATGTAGTGCAGAAAGCTACGAACAGGTTATAGCCACAGCAAAAGCATTAAGCGAATGCACAAAAATTACAGCATTCCGCAGTGGTGTTTGGAAACCCCGCTCCCGTCCCGGTACATTCGAAGGTGCTGGTGATGTAGCATTACAATGGTTAAAAGAGGTGAAAGCAAAGTACAATTTCCCCATTGCCATAGAAGTAGCAACTCCGGAACATGTAGAAACGGCCTTAAAAAACGACATTGACATTCTATGGATTGGGGCACGCACAACCTCAAATCCTTTTAGCGTACAAGAATTAGCATCTGCACTGAAAGGCGCTAATTGCCAGGTTATGGTAAAAAACCCGGTAAACCCTGACTTGGAACTATGGATAGGTGCCATTGAAAGAGTAATGAAAGCAGGTTGCATGGATGTTACAGCCATTCATAGAGGATTCTATCCATACGAGCAGACGCCATATAGAAATATTCCAAAATGGGAAATACCCATTGAATTGAAAACACGCTTTCCTGAAATTCCTATTATATGCGACCCCAGTCATATTGCCGGAGAAAGAGCGCTAGTGGCAGAAGTATCACAATATGCCTTAAACCTCAACTTTGATGGGTTAATTATTGAGTCACATATTGATCCGGACAAAGCCTTAAGTGATGCCCGACAGCAATTAACTCCTGAAAACCTAATAAAGCTGCTTCGCAGTTTGGAGTTTCGCACAGATCAGGAAGAAGTATCCATTTCACAATTGGAAAATCTGCGTCATCAGATCGATTCGATTGACTCACAAATATTAGAACTCTTATCCCAGCGTATGAATGCCACCATGAAAATTGGTCGGTATAAAAGCAAACACAACATTGCAGCCTTTCAATTAAAACGATGGAAAAACATAATTCGCTCCCGTATTGAAACCGGCTCCACACTTGGCCTCGATCCTGAATTTGTTAAAAAAATGCTACAGAGCGTGCATAAAGAGTCTATTAGGGTGCAAAATGAGGTAATGAAAAAATCTAAACATTAATTTTTTAACCATTAAGACATTAAGAAAGTTAAGCTAAGCAATCATAGGCAAAACAACGTTTATCAATTAGTTACATTTTACTATTTTGGGAAACCTAGAATGCATAAAAAACCATGAAACAATTATTTTATACTTTCCTCATCATGCTACTGTTTAGTAGTTGTGCCCCCATGAAAAATTTAAGCTCAACTGACTATAAGAATACCTTTTTGGATAAAACTAATTTCAATGATTTGAACGGTTCGTATCACAACACTCAAGACACAGTATACTGGAATATGAATCCTAATTTGTTTAGTATACTTCGATGGAATAATAAATTAACCACTAGGCTACCATTTAAAAATAATAAAGAACTATATGTGGCTGATGAAATAAAACTAAGCTTTATCAACCATAAAAATCTTAATATTAGCGTAATTAAAAATGACACATTAATTACAAGCAAAACCTTTAAAGGAAAACTTAAAAATGGTTTTTTCCAATTTCGAACTAATATCTCCCTACTTCCTTTTTTTCCAATATTTTTCCAATTGCAATATGAAAAAGTTCGAATTGGGAAATCTAACAACTCTTTAATTATTGACGAGCAATTCTATAAAGGTTTAATAATTCTTACATTACCTGTTCAAGATCACCTTGAAAAGTGGACAGCCATCTACAAAGATACTTCCACTGAATTGAAAAAATCTAAACATTAATTTTTTAACCATTAAGACATTAAGAAGATGAAGACAGGTAATTAACTCCCTTAATGAATCTTAACTTTTTATACTGAGCTTGCCGAAGTGCTTAATGGTTTAAAAGATATTTAATGGTTAAACAAAAAAAGCGTACATCTCTGCACGCTCATTTTATATTTTTTGCGCCCTCTGCGCTTCTTATTCACCTTTGCGTGAAACCTACATAGGCTTCAATTCAAATTCATAGCTTTCCATTACTGGGTTCGATAAAATCTTTTTGCAGGCTTCATCCACTTTTTCGTGAGCATGTTTTTCATCGTCTGCCTCAATTTCTAAGGTAATGTGTTTACCTATTCTTACATTTTGAACAGATTTATACCCAATGTTATGCATACTGGTTGTAACTGCTTTTCCTTGTGGATCCAAAAGTGCCTTAAGTGGCATTACGTTAATTTCAGCTATGAACTTCATCTTTTGTGCCTTTATTATTTAACAAACTATTTATTACAGAAAGAATTATATAAATCGGAATTATAAAAACTCCGGCTGTAAATTTAAACAAAAATCCTGCTACTACCGACCAAATTAAAAGAATTAAAATTAATATACGTGTACTACCCTTCCATTGTTTAAAACTCAACAAATCAATGCGAGATATTAGCAATGCACTAAATACTATTACAGTAGGCAAAACAATACTCCATGTGGCAAATTGCACATTCTGCAACAGTAAAAATGCAAACGACACTTGAAACACAGCATTGGCTGGAGTAGGCAACCCCTTAAAAGAATAGGTTTGAGAATCATCTACATTAAAAATAGCCAAACGCAATCCTGAAAAAACACCCAGCAATAAAGGCAAAAGTCCAATTAATAATTGTAGAGAAAAAACATTCACATCCACATTCAGCAATGAAAACAATACATTCATTATCATAAAGGCAGGTGCCATTCCGAAGGTGATTAAGTCAGCCAACGAATCAAGTTCTTTTCCAACGGCAGAAGTCACACCCAATAAGCGGGCAGCAAACCCATCAAAGAAATCAAAAACAGCACCCAAAATAATTAGCAAAGCTGCCAATTCAAACTTTAAAGCAAAAGTTGCCACAATTGCTAAAGCTCCTGATAGCATGTTTAGTAATGTAATTATATTCGGAATAGCTGATCGAAACATTAATTCGGGTCTTTTTTTTATATTTACTGCAATATTTAGGTGCAAATTTAAGTTAAAAAATACAGTTGCATAATTTTTGGGGTAATATTCCCAATTCAAATAGAAAGAAACATGTTTATGTTAAAAAAAATCGCATTCATAACCATTTCCGTATTTATTACTTTTGGGCTTTTTGCTCAATCGGCACCTAAATATAGTAACGAGTTTCTGGCCATTGGAGTTGGCGCAAGAGCTCTTGGAATGGGGAATTCAGTAGTTTCATCTACAAATGATATTTACGCTACATATTGGAATCCATCAGGTTTATTAAACGCTAAAAATGATGTTCAAATTGGTTATATGCACTCTGAATATTTTGCCGGTATTGCTAAATATGACTATGGTGCAGCCTCATATAAAATAGACGATCGACAAGTTATAGGGCTTTCACTTATCCGCTTTGGCGTTGATAACATTCCAAACACATTAGAACTTATTGATGCGGAAGGCAATTTAAGATACGACAGAATCAAGAGCTTCTCTGTAGCCGATTATGCCTTTTTAGTTTCCTATGCACGAGATTTGGGAATTGAAGGCTTAAATGTGGGAGCTAATGTAAAAGTTGTCCGACGCATTGCAGGTGAATTCGCCAATGCATGGGGATTTGGAATTGATGCTGGTGCAACCTATAATTATAAAGGCTGGCAGTTTGGTGTTTTAGCGCGCGATGTAACTTCAACATTCAACGCATGGAATTTTGAACAAGGTGAACTCGAAGAAGCCTTCGAACTTACCGGAAACGAATTACCAGAAAACTCATTGGAGCTAACACTTCCAAAATTTATTCTAGCCGCATCCAAATCCTATACTTTTAAAGAAAAGTTTACAATAATGGCTGAAGCCAATATTGATTTGACTACCGACGGAAAAAGAAATGTGCTGGTTAAAACCGACTTCATCAGTATGGACCCACACCTTGGAATTGAAATGGATTATTCAAAAATGTTCTTCCTAAGAGGTGGTTTTATCAACCTCCAAAAAGAATTGAAGGACGACAACGATAAAGAGAAATACACACTGCAGCCTACCATTGGCGCAGGATTAAAAATCAAACGCCTTTCAATTGACTATGCATACACAAACCTTGGAGGAGTATCACAAGTTCCTTATTCGCATTATGTATCATTGAGTTATGGGTTTGATATGTAATTCCATATAAGACAAAAAGGTCTGATTTCCGTTAACAAAATCACAAATCAACTGTTTCTCTCATACAAATTATAAAGATATGAGTGATACAGATACCCGCAGATCGGGTTACATTTTACAAATTAAATTTCTGTTATTCAGTGCTTCTATTGTGCCAGCACTTTTAATTGGTGTGCTGAATTACGGAACAAACTTTTCGCCTCTTTCATGGCTGCTTGTCATTATCGGACTATTTCTAGGACAGGCTGGTGGCGACTATCTCTACTATTACTTTACCAATAATCATACAGATAACCGTGATGCACACACTAAAATATTTGCAGGCTGGAAACCCTTCTTTGCACAATATTTCAAAAAGGAAAACACATCGCTAATTGTTGGTTTAGTAGTTTTAGCTGCAAATCTTTTCATCCTTTACTACTTTTATGTATCAATCGGGTGGAAAATTCTTGCATTTGCAGCAGCAGGTGGACTCATTGCACTTACGTTTACCTACTTAATGCTAAAAGGATTCAAGGAAGTAACAGTTTTCATAACATTTGGCCCTCTAAGTATTGCAGGTGGTTATCTGGCATTAACTGGAACCATTGCGTTAGAACCAATTCTTATCTCAATCCCCATAGGCCTGCTTATTACGCTAGTGGCCTATTTGAAAGGAGCTAAAATAAAAATCAGTGATGATGGTCAAAATGTAGTTAGCATAAAGAATTGGTTAATTGACTCATTGATTTACGGTGCATTTGGATCAATAATTATATTAATTGCAGGTAAAATTTTGCCCCTGCATAGTGGTCTTGCTCTTTTGGGATTAATCCCGGCTATGATGCTAAAGAAAAAACTATCCAATACCAGCGCTTCAATGGCTCAATATCTGAGTGCCACAGTACAGTCAATATTGATTATGATTGTTACAACCATTGGAATAATGGCGGGATGGATATTACAATACCATTACCCACTTAATTTATAACGTAAAACTGTCAAAATGAAATTAATATATTGGACAAAAATATGGTTTAAAGCTGCCAGAGCTCCATTCCTGGTGGTAAGTTTAATTCCTGCGATACTTGGTGGAGTTATAGCATGGAAAGATGGAATATTTGACTGGACAATTTTCACACTTACAACTATAGCTATAGTTCTTGCGCACTCTGCCGCAGATTTTATTGATGACTATTTTGATTTTAAAAATGGCAACCTGGGCAACAAGGAAAAGCAATTTCATGATAGTCCATTAATTAGTGGAGAAATTACCCCAAAACAAGTTATTTGGGCTACACTTATTTGTCTTGTACCAGCACTTGGAATTGGAATATATTTATTCTATTTAATCGGATTACCAGTTCTCATAATGTCGGCAATAGGTACTTTCATTGTTTTCTTTTATACATCACCTCCTTTCAGACTAAACTATCGCGGAGTAGGTGAAAGTGCGCTCTTTCTGGCATTTGGTCCCTTGATTGTATTTGGCGTTTATTATGTAATCACACAGCAATTTAGTTGGGAACCAATAATACTTGGTGTGCCATTAGGTATCTTCACCATGAACGTAGGGTTAGTTAGTAACACATTTGATTATGAAGATGATATCAAATCAGCCAAAAAAACATTTCCGGTCAGATTTGGACAGGGCAATGCAGTTAAATTGCTTAATTGGAGTACAATTCTAGCATTTGTAATTATAATAATAGCTGCTATTTTTAAGGAAATATCAATGCTTTCCTTAATCATCTTATTACTAACATTTATTGCCTATAAAGTATCTGCAGATACTACAAAATATAGTGATTTAAGTAAATATACTAAAGCAATGGGTTCAGCTATTGCGCTTACATCATTGGCAGGAATTGTACTTTCAGTTGCTTATGTAGGAAAAGTTTTATTATTACAATAATTATCAAAAAGGAGGCTGATTCAAAAGGAAATACTTTTGAGATAGCCTCTTTATTTCTCCAACAAACCTCTAATTACCAAATTATTAAATTCACTCTAGAACTATTTGAGAGGCGGTTCCTTTGAAAATTGAACAATTTTTGATACTTTACTAATGAAATTAATTGTTCAAATATTTGAAGAAATTACCTTCATATCATGTGCGTAAAGCAAGACGCACGCTTGTTATTGCAGCATTTATTGCAGTTTCGTTTGTATTCATGATTGGCAAAACACAAAAAGCTAAAAAGAATGCAAAAGCAGTAAACGTTCTTGAGCGCATACTCGAAAGAGACACGCTAATAGCCCTAACCAACTACAATTCAATTAGTTATTTTAGCTACCGTGGTCGACCCATGGGTTTTCAATATGACATGCTTACACTTTTCGCCAATTATTTAGGTGTAGAATTACGTATTAT
>PKTE01000296.1 GCA_002869335.1 Salinivirgaceae bacterium
AAGATCATCATCAATAAATTTTGTACATTTAATGAATCCGCAGCCAATGTAAAAAGCCCCGAAATTATAACCAGGCGAGGCATCCACGTTGTAACCGAATACATATGAGTATGATTTAAAACCTTAACTAAAACTTCACGCATTGAATACCAAATTGAGGCATACAGGAAATAATAAATAATTAATCTTACTCCACCAGCAAAACCAATACCTCCACTATTATTCTCACCTTGCTGTATTGTTATTGCACTTAGGATATTGATAAATACAAAAAGAATGGTTGAAACCATTCCAATTTTAAGAGTATTTGGGGAAACTGGTTGGTTCTCGATTTGTTCATTGTTCATTGCATCTGCTTTTGCATTGCAAAGAAAAGAAAATTAGTAAAACTATGAAGGAAGAGTGAAACTTTTGAGCAGCCAGCAATTAGTTTAATTCAAAATGGCTTCCAGCTCTCTTTTTCTAAAAGGTTTTTGAAAGTATTTTTTTACTAATCCACTGTTTAAAGCTTCACGCACTCTTTGAGAAATTTCATATCCGGATAAAATATAGTATTCTATATCTGGGTAGACTTCAGAAGCTTTTGAAATAAATTCCAAACCATCCATACCAGGCATTTTCATATCACTTATAACCACTTCAGGCTTATCAATTTTGGTCAATAAGTCCAGGGCGGTTTGACCATTTGAGGCAGTATTTACTTTGCACGATTTGCTAAACATTGTTTCAAAAAGCATCAAATTCATCTCTTCATCGTCTACGTAAAGAATATTTTTCATCAGCAATTCATTGGTTTTAAATCAGATGGAACCAGATAGTTGTTTCATCAAATTATTTTTCAGTAACTATTGGCAACTGAATTACAAATGTTGTGCCTTTTTGTAACATTGATTCAACTTGAATAGAACCATTATGTTCTTGAATAATTTTTTTTGAAATGGAAAGTCCAAGTCCAGTGCCTTCTCCAGGGTCTTTTGTTGTAAAAAAAGGATCGAAAATATTTTTTAACACATTATCTTTGATTCCTATTCCTGAATCCTTGATCGACATTTGAAGTTTCTCTCCAACTTTTTTTGTTTCGATTATAATCTCGCCTTTATCTGGAATTGCTTGAATAGCATTAATAATTAAATTCATTGCAACCTGATGTAATTGCCCCTCATTGGCAAATACAAAAGGTTCTTTAACTTGATATTTTTTAATAATTTCAATTCTATTTTTATATTTATAATAAAGCATTAAAAGCGTATCATCAATAACCTCATGCAAACTAATTTTTTCATGGGGCATATCTTCATTCCGAGAGTATCTCCCCAGGCTTTTGACTATATCAACCACTCGCTCTATTCCCTCATCAATGGCATGAAAATAAGGTTTAAGCTCTTCGTTATCTTTTAGACCAAGCTCTTCCATATGGCTTTCTATTGCAATAATGCCATTATAAATATAGTTTACAGGGTTATTAATTTCATGAGCAACTCCGGCAGTAAGAACACCCAACGAAGCCATTTTTTCTGCCTCAATTAGTTTCTCCTGGGCTGCTTTAAGTTCAGAAAGCGCCTTATTTAGTTTTTCATTTTTAGCATTTAATTCATCCTGATAAGTTAATAGTTCTTCGTTCTGTGCAGTTAATTCTTCTTTACTTTCTTTTAGTTCTATATTTTGAAACTCCAATTTTTGAGATTGCTGTTCCAGTTTTTCTTCATACTCACTATTTCTTATTCGTAAATAAAAAACAGAAAAGTTAATAAATGAAAATATAGCTACCTGTGCAATTTTATAAAATAGAAGATTACCCTTTATTATCGGGATGATATTAAGATTAGCTGGTGCAATTTCAAACATTACAAAATCATACATCAAAAGCATCAATAAAAAATAGGCTATTGATGAGATATAGATAAACTTTTGTTTTTTGAAGGAATATATAAAATGTGGTATTAAAGAAAGTCCAACAATTCCAAATGGCACATAAATTAAGAACTCTTCTCGTATAAAATTAAATAAGGATGGGAAATAGGCTAGAATTAATACAGGAAATATCGTTAAAAAAAACTTACTTAGCTTAGGATACCCAATTTTAGATAAAAGTAAACTAAAAGCGGCTATCAAAGCAATTAGTAATATACGTAATGTTCCATATCCAATTGGACCATTATTCAAAAAGTGGAATAGAAACTCCACAATAAGATCAGTCAACGTGATTGAAAAGATAACGAAGTTAATAACATTGGTAAGTACAATATTCCTATTTTCAGATTGACTATTTGAGGTACTTGTCCCCGCATTAAATATGCTGTTAATAATCTTACTCATCTATAAAAAATTTATAATATAATGTTTTTCTCTATGTCTTTAATTAGAGAATCATATAACTGCATAATTTTCTTTCCAATACTATATGTTATTAAATTAAGCAAATAAACTTAAAAGTGCACCATTAACTAATTTTATCTGCAAATTATTATATTCAACATTTCAT
>PKTE01000039.1 GCA_002869335.1 Salinivirgaceae bacterium
CTCCTTCTCCCCGAGGGAGAAGGCTGGGTTGAGGGGATATTTCGGAGAAGGCCAGAATAATAGGCTCAATAAACCCGGAGGGTTTACATATCTGTAGCACAGCAATATACAGCGTCAACAGCACTCCGGAGGAGTCCAATAATTATCAGGCTACCCAATCACCGATTGTGAAATTGTTCCGCTGATTAAATTCACAACGCGGTGATATCTAAAGCTTGAAACCAAGCTACAGATATGTGATTCCTCCGGAATCATTTTATTCAAAATCTAATATCCTGCAATACAGCCCAATCGATGTACTCAATCTCCCCTAGGGAGATAGTTGGGTTGAGGGGATTACGTAGCGGTAGTTTGGAACAGTCTGTTGCTTTGCCACCACGCAACTCTCTTACTCTAGAGTTTAAGGATTGTAATTGAATTATTTTTATGAAATCAACTACCATGGTTTTATTAGCATCTCTACTTTCCAAACTAAAATAGTGCCTTCCGGAGTACCAGCTATCAAGTATTTTCCATCGGGACTGAAATGGGCACTGTGAATTTCCAAAAGCTTATTTTTATATGTCCATACTACTTCATGTGTGCTTACATTTTTTAATACGATATAGGAATCTTCGTTACAACAGGCAATGAATTTTTTATCGGGGCTCAAGGTAAAATTCCCATTGAAATCGGGGAAGGTTTTATTATACACAAATTCACCATTTGATAAATTATAATATCTCATGTTGCTATTTCCGGAATAAATTCCAATCTGATTATTGTCGGTAAATAATAGATCTCCCGACTGCACAATTCTACCTACCTGTTTATAGGTTTCTGTTTCCCAAATTACTTTCATACCCTCTTTATGTGAAGACGGACCTGATCCGGTAATTAAATAACGACCATCTGGGCTATAGCTTACCCACATCCAATTGGATGTATGTTGACCATCAAGAGAATCAATTAATACAGATTGTTCTACATCCCAAAGTCGTACAAGTTTATCTGCTGAAGCAACTGCCAGCGTTTTTCCATCGGGACTAAAAGCTAGTTTATACACTGAATTTTGAATTTCGTCATCCAATTCAGGGATTTCGCCCTTTATGATAGCATTGTAGGGCGTAATTTTAACTTGATGTAATTTCTCTCCTGTTTCCACATCCCAAATTATAAACGATCTGTCCATTGAACCACTTGCTATAAGCTTATTGTCGGGGCTAACCGCAGCACCCCAAACCTGATCTGTATGCCCTGTTAAAGTTCTTATTTCTGAAAAGGTTTCAACATCCCATATTTTCACCGTATTATCCCAACCATGACTCACAATGAATTTCCCATTTGGACTAAAAAAAGCATTTTGCACTTTATGCTTGTGACCTTTTAAAACCTTGTATGGCTTTGCATTAGACTCCTGCCCACAACTGTGCAAAAAGAGAGTAAGTATAAATAGTATTATTAGGCTATATTTCATTTTTTAGTTTATTTTTAATTTATCCACTCTTCAATGTTCCAATATTTTATGGTTTTATCTTGTGAGCCAGTAATCAAGTATTTTTGATTGGGTGAAAAAACGACAGATGTTAACTCTTTTCCATTATTTTCAGTAAAACTTGCCAGCAATTTCCCTGTATGAATATCCCATAAGTTAACGATATTGTCTTCTGCAGCACTCGCTAAATACCTGTCATTTAGACCAAAAGCGATGGAACGAATCACATTTGAATGTCCCTTTAGCGTAAATAATAATTCCTGAGTCCGGATATCCCAAATATCAATTTCATTCCGAGTAATTCTGTCGCCGCTAATACTTGCTATATATTGAGAATTCGAAGAAAAGTAAACTTCAATAACTGACCGTTTAGGATTATTAAATTTGGCCATTACCTCGTTCATTCCTAATTGAAGCAAATAGAATCCTGTATCAACCATGCTCCTTTTTCGCTCAGTGCAAGCAATATATTTCCAATCGGGACTTAGTGCCAATAAATCGTGATTGGTTTCGCGAAAGCTGTATGATGTTTCATTGAAATTATCATTGATATCCCAAATAAACAAATCTCCGCTGCGCGTTATGGCAGCAATTTTACTACCGTTGATATTAAACAAAATATCGTAAATACCATTAGGCGAAGTATCGTCTAATTCAGGAATAAATCTCACGGTTTTATATCTGTCAGGAGAGATTGAAAGGCTCTTTATGATCTTGAGTGTTTTTAAATTTAGAATGTTCACGCAATTTTGAGCGCTCCCTTTTGCGTTCTGGTTATTATCCCACGAGCCACTTGCCACATATTTACTATCGGGCGAAACTTTAACACTCCAGACCCCTGAATTATGTCCCTTAAAAGATTTTAATTGCGTGCCCGTTTTATAATCCCATAATATAACATTTGTATCGTAAGAACCAGAAACAACATAGCTACTAGTTTTATCTACATCCAGGCACAAAACAGTGTATTCATGGCCACTTAA
>PKTE01000038.1 GCA_002869335.1 Salinivirgaceae bacterium
AAATTCTTTTGTCATAATTGAAAGGTACTAATATTATTTTACTTGACTCATTAGCATCTTATCAAACGTACGGTCGCTCAGCCATTTTCGCATACCTACAAGTGGTTTGGCCAAATAACCTTTGAGATATCTTGTTTTGGGTTTCTTTACAGAAGCTGCTTTTGCTATTTCTTTTCCTAATACGTCAACAGGTGTTAGTTTACTTTTATTCTTATTTGAAGAAGTTATTACCTTTTTTGCCAAATTAGCGTAAGGACCATTACCTGATATTTTATTTAAATTTTCCATGGCAATCTCGCCCCATTCAGTTTGTATGCCTCCCGGCTCTACAATAACTACATCAATTCCAAATTGCTTCACTTCAATTCTTAAACAATCGCTCCATCCTTCCAATGCAAATTTTGTAGCGTGATACCATGCTCCAAATGGCGTGTACATTTTCCCACCCATGGAAGAAATATTGACTATTCTTCCGGATTTTTGCTTTCGCATAGTGGGCAATACCAATTGTGTAATACGCGATAAACCAAATATATTTACTTCGAACTGACGTTTTGCTTCCTCAATTGGCACTTCTTCCACAGAACCATAAGAACCATAACCTGCATTGTTGATTAACACATCTATTCTACCTTCTTTTTCCAGAACTGTGTCTACTGCCTTTACGATGGATTCATCTATGGTAAGATCAAGTGGTAGAATTTCCATTCCGTTTTCTATAAGGGCGGCCATTTTTTCGGTGCGTCTTGCCATACCATAAACCTTATATCCTTTTTCATGAAGATTAAATGCGGCAGATTTTCCCATTCCTGAACTAGCACCTGTAATAATTGCAACTTTTTTACTCATTTCTTTAGTATTTTTATTATTTGTGTTTTAGATTAATCTGAAATTCATTTTTATAGTTTATAAAAGTGAATTATCAAACAACACTACAAAAATACAGGTGCTTAAAATGGCATACTTAATGATTTTAAGGATAGACTAAATGAAATTACAGAATTGGCTTTTATGTCAAATCAATTTGATTATTTGGTCTTGTCTGGGTTAGACAAAACTTCACGATACAACATACAGACAGGAGATCAGCGAATCTAATCGCGCTGTAAAGTAGGGTGGGGCCAGTATATTAAATTGGAGTTGTAGCTGCGTATATAATTAGAATTTATTCGGCGCTCTTTTTTAGTAATTTATATAGTTTTTCAGCAGTGGCATCAGAAGAGGCCGGATTTTGTCCGGTCACTAAATTGCCATCAGTAACCACATGCGATTGCCATTTGTCTGCTTTTGAGTAATTTCCTCCATTTTGCTTGAGCATGTCTTCTAATAGAATGGGCACAACATCAGTTAATCCTACTGCTTCTTCTTCTAAGTTGGAGAATCCGGTAACTGTTTTTCCTTTTACCAGCGGTTCACCATTACTATTTTTAACATTTTTTAATGCTACCGGCGCATGACAAACCATTGCAATTGGTTTACCCTGGTTATTAAATGATTCAATTAGGTTTATTGAAGTTTTATCTTCGGCAAGATCCCACAGCGGACCATGTCCACCAGGATAGAAAACAGCATCGAAATCTGCTGCATTTACTTCATCCAACTTTACTGTATTTTGAATGACTTTCTGTACATCTTTATCGTTTAAAAACCTTTTGGAAGCTTCTGATAATCGCGATCCTGATTTGCTTCGTGGGTCTATGGGAGCTTCTCCTCCTTTTGGAGATGCAACCGTTATTTTTACTCCTTTATCAATTAGTAAATAGTAAGGTGCTGCAAACTCTTCCAACCAGAAACCGGTTTTCTTGCCACTGTTTCCCATCTCACTATGTGAAGTAACCACAAACAATACTTTTATTTGATCTGTTTTTTGTTGACCATATAATAATAAGTTAGTTAAACTAAGTGCTAGAATAATTAAATATACTTTTTTCATTATCTCAAATTTTATATAACCTGATTTATTTTTAACTGTAACACATCAGTTTTTTTATTGTTTGTAATGAAATCAACTAAAAGAGTGTTCAAATAGCTTGTAATGTTTTATAAATGGTATTAACTGCCTAATATTTTGAAAGGTTCTTTGATTTGAAATTTGTAAGTATCAGTATAATAGTCGATTAAATTCTCGCTAGATCCCTTTGTTAAAATTAAATACAAAAATATTTTGTTATTACGACAAATGTCGTATATATTTGTACGACAAGTATCGTAATAAATATGACCATGGACAAAAATACAAATATGCCTACTGCGGCAGAGCTGGAAATCCTAAACATACTTTGGAAAAAGGAACCGCTCACTGTAAAAGAAATACATGAAAAATTGGTAGAAAAAAAAGATGTGGGTTACACTACAGCCCTAAAAATTATGCAGAACATGACGGCCAAAGGTTTACTGCGCAGGGAGCCAAACGGGAAAAGTCATCTCTATTTCTCAAATATCAAAAAGGAGGAAACT
>PKTE01000153.1 GCA_002869335.1 Salinivirgaceae bacterium
ATTTATTCCTACGTGTCTTTTGAATTGTCTTACGATGCCAATTACAAGAATGCTGATAAGATATATCGAATCAGTGGTGATATTGTTGCAGCTGAAAATACAATGACCCATGCAATTATAGGGTAATCAATGGAACAGGGTTTGAAGTATGAATTTCCTGAAATTGAGGAGTTTGCACGCCTGACTCCTTTTCAACATAATGTTTTACTTGAATTTAAAGAGAAAAAAATTATTGTAAAAGAAGCCTACGGGGCAGACCATAGTTTATTCGATATTTTTTCACTCGAATTTGTTTATGGAAACAAAAATGATGCACTTGTTGCTCCAAATCAGATTGTAATTAACCAAAGTCTATCTCAAAAGATTTTCGGGCAAATGAATCCCATTGGAATTGACCTGATGTTTAATGAAAAGGCCTATACAATTAAAGGTGTAATAAAAGATTCCCCGGCTAACTCACATCATAAATTAAACGTGATATTTTCTCAACAAATAAGTAAGCCTAATGATATAAGTGAGCTTGAGCAATCAGAAAGATTTTGGGCACCTTCGGCATATACGTTTATTTTGCTTAAGCAGAATAGTGAGATTACAGCAATTACTGAAAACTTCGAAAGTTTTTTTAATACGCATATGTCCACTTTTGGAAAACGTATTAATGCACAATTTCAACTTATTGCTACTCCACTAAAAGACTTACATTTCTCAAAACACATGAGTTATGATTATCCCAAGGGAAACAAGTTGTACACCTATAGCTTGATTTTTATAGCCCTATTTATTTTTATGTTGGCCATGCTGAATTATGGTAATATGCTAATATTCAATAGTGTGGAGAATGCAAAGATTACCGGAATTAAACGGACATTTGGTGCATCCCGAGCAATTGTATTTTGGCAATTTCTGATCAATTCATTTGTGTTTATTACCATTTCTGTGGTGTTGGCATTAATTGGTTTATTTGTAACGCTGCCTTATTCAGAAATTATTACAGGCATTGAACCTGCGAAGTTTATAGAAGGAAAAGAAATAGTCCAAATTTCTATTTTGTTGATTATCCTGTCAACCATAAGTTCGTCAGTAATTCCTTTTATAAATCAATTTCGAAATCAACGTATTCAACTTACAAATGTAAAACCTACGAATGAAACCAAAATTCGAGGGTTGAAGCTGGGTAAGTCAGTTGTGATTGTGCAATTTGCCTTATCCATTATACTTATCATAGCATCCATTGTAATTTCAAAGCAGCTGAATTTCCTCATTGAAAGCGATATGGGTTTTGATAAAGATAATGTGGTCTTAATAGAATTACCCGATGAAGAATCAGAGCTACTAAAAGTGGATGCATTTAAAGATGCATTGAAAACATCGACGCTTTTTTCAAACATAGCCAGTTCAAACCGCGTTCCAGGTGATGTGATGGGAAGTATTCATTTTCAGTTGGATGTAGATGGGGAAACGGTTACAAAGATTGTCAATTCAATAAGCATTGACTACGATTATATTCCATTGATGGGAATGAAAATAAAGAAAGGACGTAATTATAGCCGTGAGTTTAAAACAGGTGCAAGTCAGGGAGTTATAGTGAATGAAGCATTTGTTGATTATTGCGGCTTTACGGATGATATTGTGGGGGAAGAAGTCAATAGCGTAAAGGTTATTGGAATAATAGAAAACGCATCATTTAACTCCTTACATACAGAAGCTGAACCTGTTTTGTTTCTTCTTAACCCTAATCCAAATGGTTATGTAAATATCCGCTTGAAAACATCCAAAATAGATGAAGCAATTCGTTCTTTAAAAGATACATGGAGTGCATTTTTTCCTGATGTGCCATTTGAGTACCAATTTCTCGATCAGCGGGTTGAGATGTTGTATGCGAACGATATGAGAAAAAATACGTTGATCCGTTTATTTACACTAATAAGCATCATTATTTCGGCCATGGGTTTTTTGAATTTAGCTACTAATATTAGCAAGCAAAAAACCAAAGAAATTGGGATACGAAAAGTGAATGGAGCTTCGTCTGCTCAAATAATAATTATGCTAAATAAAAACTTTTTACTGTTAGTTATAGCTGCTTTTGTAATTGCTGCACCAGTTGCCTATTATGTGATGCAATTGTGGCTAAAGAGCTTTGCATATAAAACCGATATTAGCTGGTGGGTCTTTGTTTTATCTGGATTTATCGCACTATTTATTGCCCTGGCTACTGTAAGTCTTCAAACTTTCAGAGCCGCCCGAAGAAACCCTGTACTGTCTTTAAAATATGAATAATAAAACTTGAAATGATAAAACAAGATATTAAAATAGGATTAAAAAGATTACTGAAATTTAAGTCGTACTCCATTATCAATGTGGTAGGATTGGCTGTTGCCATTGCATCGGTGCTCATGATATTCTCATTTGTTTTTTATCACTTGAGTTTTGACAGGTATATAAGTAATGGTAAAAAC
>PKTE01000052.1 GCA_002869335.1 Salinivirgaceae bacterium
AACAGGAAGAGTTATTCAGAAACCATATGATAAAGGGATAAAAGATTACCACCGTGATTTAATCAAACGCTATGAGGGCGGAGAACTTTTAATTGCAGACAGTATTAATTTCCCTGATTCATTGAAATACCAAACTTTAGTAAACAAAATAACTGTATTTGGTTGAGGTGGAATAATGCCCGATGTATTTGTGCCAATTGATACAACACACTACACCGATTTTTATCGTGACTTAATAAGAAAAGGTATTTTTTATCAGTTTGTTTTGACTGAAATAAATAAAAACAGAGACGGATTACTCTATCTATATCCAGACTTCAAAACATTTAACAAAAAATTTGAAGTATCTGAAAAGCTATTCAACAAATTGATGTCATATGCAAAGGATAAAAAGCTAGAGCCTAAAGATGGCGACATGGAAAGATCAAAAGAAGCCATATATATACAACTTAAAGCACTTTATGCAAGAAATTTATATGGGTACAACGAATTCTTTGAGTTGATTAATCCGCTTGATCCAATATTCAAAAAAGCTGTTGAAATTATCTCAAGTGATAGTTATTACAATAGCCTAATTAAAGGAAATTAACCAATAAGAAACGAAGAGAAGATTCGAGCAGCATTATTTTAGATTGGATTATCAGAAACTGGATTGAAATTGCAGCAGCTGCGCTGGGCATCGTGTATCTGATTCTTTCTATACGTCAAAATATTTTACTTTGGTTTTTTGGCTTGTTAACAAGTGCCCTGTACATATATGTATTCCTGATCAGTAAATTTTATGCAGACATGTCGCTGCAAGCATATTATGTAATTATAAGCATTTATGGTTGGCTTCATTGGAAATCAGGAAATAATAATTCTAAGGAACTTCCTGTTTCATCTTCTGGAAAAAAGCTGATGAATATATTATTAGGTTCATGGGCTATTCTTTGGGTCATAATGTGGGCATTTCTAAATTATCTTACAGATTCAGAAGTACCTATCGGTGATGGATTTACGACTGCCGGTAGTGTGGTTGCCACCTGGATGCTAGCCCGTAAAATTAAAGAGCACTGGATTTTTTGGATTATAATTGACTTTGTTTCACTTGTACTCTATATCGACAAAGGCCTCTATCCTACTGCCGTTCTATTTTTTGTTTATACCACAATGGCGGTTATTGGTTATATTGAATGGTTACGCGATTACCGAAAACAACCTGTCCAACAAGTAATTACAGCTAGTGGACTTCAACGTAAAGCTATTACGATATGACCAATAGAGGAATACGTATAGCTATTTTAGGTCCAGAATCTACAGGAAAAACGATTCTCGCCCAAAGCCTTGCCAGTTATTACCAAAGTGACTGGATTAAAGAAATTGCACGTGGTTATATCGAAGATCTTGGTCGAGAATACACTTATCAAGATGTTGAAAAGATTGCAAAATTGTCGGTCGAAGCATATGAAAAGGTAAAAAACGATCCAAAACCGATTTTTTTTGATACAGAATTGATAATAACAAAAATATGGTTTGAAGTTGTATTTGGCGAAATTCCTGAGATGATGGATCATTGGATGAAAGAAATGGAATTTGACGCCTATCTGCTTTGTTTATATGATTTACCATGGCAACCCGATCCTGTACGAGAAAATGGTGGGGAGATGCGTAAATTACTCTTTTACAAATACAAAACAGAGATTGAAAAACTAAAAAAACCTTATCATATTGTAAAAGGTTCTGGAAAAGAAAGAATCAAAAATGCAGTAAATTCGCTTTCAGAATTAACTACCCTTCCTGGTTGGTCAGAAACTCGATGGCAAGACTGTAACCCTGAAGACCTGCGCCTGTAATTACCGCTTTAGCATTTTTCCCGGTTATTGATTTTTGCCTAAAAGATTCTCTGGCATAAATGTTTGAAATGTGAACCTCAACAACTGGTGCAGGAACAGCTGCCATAGCATCAGCAATAGAAACAGACATATGAGAATAACCAGCAGGATTGATCACAATACCATCCACTTCAAACCCAACTTTTTGAATAATATCAATTAATTCGCCTTCTGAATTTGATTGAAAATAATCAATATCATGTGCCGAGAAACGAGCAATAAGCTTGTTCAAGTAACTCTCAAACGACTCATTTCCATATATTTCAGGCTCTCGTTGTCCCAGTAAATTCAAATTTGGTCCGTTGATGATGGCTAGTTTCATATTTCTATAGTTTAGATACCCAAAGGTAAGAAAAGATACTTTTGTTTCAAGTTTTAAGTTTCAGGTTTCGGGTTTCGGGTTGTCTGAAACTTTTAAACCTTAAATACGGAACTTTCAAACCTGAAACCAGAAACTTTCTAACTTAAAACTTGAAACCTGAAACTTAAAAATGATTATTTTTGAATCAAATACAGACTCATGTCATCTACACAATTAGATATTCCATTTCTAGATAGTTTTCAAGCTTTTTTGCAAATTGAAAAAGGCCTTTCAAAAAATACAATCAATGCATATACTGATGATTTAAGCAAACTCTACCAGTTTTTAAATGAAAGCTCCTCACCTGCCCAACCCGAAACGATTACCACCAAAAAGCTACAAGGTTTTTTACAATGGATATATGAAATCGGATTAGGCCCCACTTCACAAGCACGTATACTCTCCGGAATTAAAGCTTACTTCAAATATCTAAAA
>PKTE01000150.1 GCA_002869335.1 Salinivirgaceae bacterium
AATCAAGCTATAGGTATACAATTTATTTCCTTTTGGATAGTCATAACTCATGTGCCGGGAAAAATGCAAGTCTTTTAGCGGTATAGCAACAAGCTCAAATTTTGCATTGATCCGTTTCCCAAAAGTGGCCATGTGCAGATTGAAAAAACTTTCGAAATTTTCTGTTATTGCTGTTATATCACTATTCTGCTTTAGCAAAATGAATGTATATGCTGAAGGAGCCCAAAATCGTTCTGAGCGTCTGACCTCACTTAACTCATCCGGGTTAATTTCTGCTGGTGAAAACAATACATTCAATTTATGATGTGCGTTTGCCGGAGAGTCTTTTATCACACCTTTAATTGTATATGGCTTTTCATTGCACATCAGAATTATTCCAACGGGATTCATTTTCCCGAATATTATGTGAGAAAGACTTTCGTTAATTACAATCTGATCAGGACCTACAAGCGCATCTTTCTTATCCCCATAAATAAATTCTAGTGAGAAAATATCAAATAAACTATGATCAACCCTGTAAGCTTCTTTGACGGTAAAACTTTTGTCTTCAAACTCAAGTAAAATATTATGTTGAAACGGAGTAAGACGAGTAAAATCTTCTACTTCTGGAAATTCCTCTTTTAAACCCGGGCCCATTAAAGGACCTATTATAGCATGTGTTCTTGTATTTTCAGCTGCTACAATATCACCACTAATACGATATATTTTATCCGCATTTTTATAAAAAGAATCGTATGATAACTCAAAAGAGACATAGGAATAAATATAAAAAATGGAAAGAAATGCGATGCTAAGCCCAAGTAAGCTGAGCAGCGATGTGCTTTTTTTATTCAACACATTGTTCTTTGCCGTTTTTATATAGTGTGATATCATATTAAAATTATAAAAATGAGACTTCTTGCTAGTTTAGATCTAACTTTTCATTATCGCCAAAATTGCTATAACCCGATATAATTACCTTTTCACCTGCTTCTAAGCCTTCTATCACTTCGTAATATTTAGGGTTTTGTCTTCCTATTTTTATGGCTCTCTTTTCAGCATATTGGCCATCTTCTGACACTACAAAAATCCACTGACCTCCTGTTTCCTGGAAAAAGCTACCTTTTTCTAATAGCAATGCATCCTGTGGATTTCCAAGTTGTAAGCGAGAATAATAGGTTTGTCCGGTTCTCATATTTTCTGGTGTATGACCTGTAAAAATCATCTCTACTATAAACTTACCATTGCGTACATCAGGAAATACCTTTCTGATTTTCAGTTCATACTCTTCACCCTGACGTTCAAGAATAGCAATCAAGCCTTTTTTCACTTTATCAATATAGTGCTCATCGATGGGAGCTACAACTTTATATGAGCTCAAAATATCAATTTGCCCTATTCGGCTATTTTTGGGAATCGACTGCCCTACTTCCGCATCTAACACAGTTAACTGACCATCAATTGGGGAAGTTACGTTTAAATTTTCTTTTCGTTGACGTACAAGCTTTAGATTTAAGTCCATATTTCTCAAATTATCTTCCATTTGATGAACCTGAATAGAACGATAAATAGAATCATGGGCTTGCCTTTTGATATATAAATCAAAGCTACTTTGTGACATATTATAATCCTCTTCAGATAGCAAATACTCCTCTTGTGAAATTAAGCTATCTCTATATAAGGCCGTGTTTTGATCCAATTTTCTTTTCTTTCTTTTTATCTCATATCTCAATCTCAACAACTCACTCTGAATCTGCAACTTCTCCTGTTCAAGAACCACCATTGTGTTACGTAAAAAGTTAGATTTTTCAGCCAGTTGGGCCTCACTATTCAGAATACTGAGATTTAAATCCGGATTACTTAAACGTAAAATCACATCACCTTTTTTCAACATGGCACCCTCTTCTACTATTCGCTCCTCTACTCGTCCACCCTCCATGGCATCGAGGTAAATCGTAGCAATAGGTTCCACATTTCCACTTACCGTTATATAGTCGTTAAAAACGCTGTTTTGAACAGTGGAGATGCTAATTTTGTCCTTATCAACCGAATACGTCGATACGTTTTTTGCAAAAAAGATATTATATGCTATTATCAAAAAAAACACAGTTCCAATGGCATAATAAATATGCTTGCGTTTGATTCCTTTTTTCTTCTCTATTACTATATCCATGATTTCCTTTTTTTATAATTCATTCAGATCCAAATGATCCCAATTACCCGTTTTGTAATACTCTAAAATTTGCGTATGCATTATGTAAGTGAGTTTTGATTTCAACATTTCAACTTCAGATGAAACCAGGCGTTGTTTTGCGATCTCAAAATCACTGGTGCTTGCCAACCCTTTTTCAAGTTTTTTTATGGTGTTTTTAAATGCCAGACTACTATATTTATATAGTTCAAGGGAAGTCTGGTATTCTTTTTCAGCAGATGCGGCACTGTGCAGTACATTCCAAATTTCAGAATATACCAG
>PKTE01000148.1 GCA_002869335.1 Salinivirgaceae bacterium
CCCAAACATCATTGACAATTTGAGTTTGCACAACAGAATCAACTGAAATTATTGGAACAACTTCAGGCATTGTGGCAGTTGCTGATGCTGTGCCTAAATCACATGCTACGATCAATTCATAACTATTTCCTGGCTGTAAGGTATCATTATACATGTAAACACCACCTCCTGTATGTGAAAGCGTATCAAGCAACACATCATTTTCATATAGCTTAACAATTGCGTTTGTTATCGTGTTATTGCCAGAAACATCATCGATCATTACACTTTTTGAGATACTTGCCGTAAACTTCTTTGTATTATCAAATAAAGCATTAATTACGATTTTGGGATCTTGCTGTTCTATGTCGATTGGAATTCGTTTTTCACAGGAATTTAAAGCAATTAGACCAATTATAATGAATAATATATTTCTCATGGCTTTCTAGTTAAATTTAAAACGATATGTGATAGATGGAACATAGCGGAAAAGAGTAATTTGATACAATTCTAATCCACCTGAATCGCCACTATCTTCTACTACCATAAATACGGGATTATAACGACCATAGACATTAAAAACAGAGAACATCCAGGTTCGCTCTCCCCATCTCTTTTGCTTATGAAAATTAATACCTACATCCAAACGATGATAGGCAGGTGATCTGTAATTATTTCTGCTTTTGTAATATGAAACCTGATCATAATAGCCATAATAATCTTCAAATGGATCTTCTGCTGCATTATATGCTTCAAAAGGAATTGTAAAAGCGTTTCCAGTAGCATAAATCCAATTGATTCCCATATCAATATGATCGTTAAATTCATGCGTCAATGATAAGTTTATATCATGCCTACGGTCATATTTATATGGATACACATTTCCAAAATTAATCTCATCGAATTGGCGATATGTCCATGATAATGTGTAAGCAAGACTCAGATTTGTATGCTCCCACTCCTTTTCAGCCATAAATTCAACTCCATATGACCAGCCTTTACCACTTGCCACTTTATTTTGCCAATTTTTGTCAGAAGGAATAAATTGTGTTCCTTCTTTGTACGATATCACATTTTCCATCTCTTTGTAATACCCTTCTAGATTTAACTTCCATGTACGATCATAAATATAATTTAGTCCTAATGCATATTGCCAGCTAATTTGCGGTGGAACTTTATCGGTAGCCGGAACCCAAAGATCTGTGGGTAAAGTAATTGAACTGTTACTTAAAAGATGAATATATTGCTTCATATTTGCGACAGAAGCTTTCACACTCATATTTTCATTAATCAAAGTGCGCAGACTTAATCTAGGCTCTAAACTTTGATAAAAATGATTATTCACAAAATAGCTACTGTAACGTAGTCCTACATTTGTTTGAAATAATGAATTAATTTCCCAATTATCTTCAACATAAGCTGCTAATTCATGAGCATAAATATTATTGCTTCCTTTTTTATCATTGAAATCATCAAATCCTGAAATTTGCGTCTTAACTGTGTTTACACCTGGTGCATAAGTATGATAAGTATAATCTGCGCCATATTTAACCTGATGAGCTGTATTTGGATAATAGTCCATATCTAGTTTAAAAGCCCAATCATACACGCCTGAAAGATATTGTTGTTGATGTGAAAAACTGTAACCATCATAATTCTCTTTATAATCAATAGATATTTCATCAATAAAATGAAAACGACTATAAGTGACTGTTGTATTGCTAAATAACTTTGATGAAAACATATGATTCCAACGCAATGCTGAGGTTATATTCCCCCATCGCAAACTCATATCGAATTGCTCTTCAGTTCCGGAACCTTCAAAATCATCTTTTACAAAAAATTCATCCTCTCCCATGTAAAAGCTCAAATAGAGTCTGTCTTTTGAACTAAAAATGTGGTTTATTTTAGCATTAAGATCACCAAACCAATAACCCCCTGAACCATAGTCTTTCATAGCAGTATAAGCCCTTGTAAAAAGATCGAAGTAAGATCTACGACCTGAAATCATATATGAAGTTGTATCTTTTTTTATGGGGCCAGACACAGTTAAATTTGAGGATAATATTCCAACTCCTCCCTCTACTTTAGTCTCCTTTAAGTTACCTTCATTTAAACGGATATCAATTACAGAAGAAATCCGACCACCATAGCGTGCTGGAAAACCACCTTTTATAACGTTAACATTATTAATAGCATCGGCATTGAAGACAGAGAACAAACCAAATAAGTGATTCACGTTATATACTGGCACGCCATCTAGCAGTATTAAATTTTGACTTGGAGATCCGCCTCGCACATAAACACCTGATGAAGCTTCGTTTGCGGATTGTACTCCTGGTAGTTTTTGAATACTTTTCATAATATCGACTTCACCGAGTAAGGCAGGCATCTTTTTCACATTTACCAACCTGATATTATGCATACTCATTTGAGGACTCTGGATGCGGTCTTTTGCTTCTGCTGAAACTAC
>PKTE01000140.1 GCA_002869335.1 Salinivirgaceae bacterium
AAATGTCCCTGATTTATAAGATGAAGGCCACTCAATTAACTTAATAAAATTATAAATGAAAATTGACTGGATTTTTGCAGTATTCTGTGCCAGACCTATGTTTGATAGCATGAATATAGTTGCGATAATAAGTAGAAATCTCTTCATTGACACGATAAATTAGATTAATTGGTTATTCCAAAAATAAAAAAAACATTTCATTAACAAAATTAATCATTCAAAAATCAGTCCAAAACTATTTCATTCACTTCATCGGTCGTAATTAAAGCCTTTAAGGTTGATTTATTTAGCATCTTTTCTAGCAATTCGATGAATTGCTGAATTTTCTCTTGTTTATCAATTATTTGTATGATTACAGGTAAGTCTTGTGACAATGTGAAGAAGCGATAACTACGAATTTTGCTTTCTTCACCATATGACATGATGCCTTTAGAAACTGTAGCTCCGGCCATGTCTGATTTTTTTGCCGCATAAACAATGGCCTCATAAAGAGGAGTATGCCTATAATGAGCTGCTTCACCCACAATAATGCAGAGTCTAAGTTTTTTAACTTGTTTCATATTCTTATCAGGTTAATACTCGTACGATTAGTATGCCTGAATATAAGAAAATAAAACCTAAAATCACAGATATTAACGTGTACAATAGAGAAAACATCAACTGATTATTGGCCAATAGTTGATAATTATCGAGGGAAAATGAAGAAAATGTAGTAAAGCCACCACAAAAACCAATGGCTAAAAAATTTCGCCACACTGGAGGGAGAATATTATTTTTTACAGAGAGAGCAAAAATAATTCCTATAATAAAACTACCTATAATATTGACGGCCATAGTTCCCCATGGAAATGAACTATTTGCCTGTTCCTGAATAACTTTTGATAGCATATAACGAGAAATGCTACCTAAAAAACCCCCTAAGCCAATTATAAATAGTTGGTAAATCATATGCACAAAGATAAAGCGGATCAGTTACGATCCGCTTTATTCGAATAATTATTGTAATTAAACAGTTTGAATTTCCTGTACAACCTCTTGTCCTTTTTTAATGGCTTCAAGGTTAAGTGGAATAAGTTTATGATATCTTACTGGTAAAGATTTTTCCAATCCTTTTTCCACATTTTCATTCTTAACAATCGGTTTGATTTTTAAGAAAGCACCTAAAATAATCATATTGAATGTTTTAGGATTTCCCATTTTGGCTGCTTCCTCAGCACCTTCAATTTTATAAATATTGATGTCTTTGCGTGAAGGTGGGGTTGTAATACCATTTGGATCGTATAGCAATACGCCACCAGGCTTCACTGTTGACTCAAATTTATCTAATGATTGTTGGTTGAGTATAATAGCAGTATCATAAGTATTCAAAATAGGTGAACTAATTCTGTTATCACTTAAAATAACAGTAACGTTGGCTGTTCCACCACGCATTTCTGGTCCGTAAGAAGGCATCCAGCTTACTTCCTGATCTTGCATAATGCCTGAATAGGCCAAAATTTTACCCATTGAAAGTACGCCTTGTCCACCAAAACCGGCTATAATGATTTCTTCTTTCATTTCTTTTAATTTTAGCAATTCGACATTATTCGTCTTTTAAGACGCCAAGTTCATAAAATGGGAACATATTCTCTTTCATCCATTTGTTCGAAGCATCAGGCTGTAATTTCCATCCTGAACTACAAGTTGAAACAACTTCAATAAAAGAGGTTCCTTTTTTCTCATCTATATTGTCAAAAGCTTTGCGTATAGCTTTTTTAAGTTTACGCACAGCTCCAGCAGTTTCAGCTGAATGACGAGCTACAAAGGTAGTACCAGGTAATTGTGCTACAATCTCAGTCATTTTAAGTGGATTACCTGCTAGCTTAACATCACGGCCATAAGGACTGGTAGATGTAGGCATTCCTGGAAGAGTAGTAGGGGCCATTTGACCACCTGTCATACCATAAATACCGTTATTAATAAAAATTACCATGATATTTTCGCCACGGTTACATGCATGTAAAATTTCAGCAGAACCAATAGAAGCAAGGTCACCATCACCCTGATATGTAAATACATATTTTTCAGGCATTAAGCGGCTTACTGCAGTTGCAAGGGCAGGAGCACGCCCGTGAGCTGCTTCTTGCCAGTCAATATCAATATAGTTATAAGCCAAAACAGAACATCCAACAGGTGAGATACCAATGGTTTTTTCCTGTATGTCTTTTTCTTCAATTACTTCTGCAATTGCTTTATGCACAACACCGTGTGTACATCCCGGACAATAGTGCATTTCATTGTCGGTAAGAACTTTCGTCTTTTTATAGGCAAGGTTTTCTTCCTTGATGATATCTTTTACATCCATAGTTGCTTAACCTTTAATAATTTTTTCTTCCAATGCTTTTACAATCTCGTCCGGGCTTGGTATAATACCTCCAAAACGACCAAAATGCTCAACCGGAACTTTACTTTCAACAGAAAGCATAACATCTTCAACCATTTGTCCTGCGCTCATTTCAACACTTAACATTCCTTTCACCTGATCAGCTAACTGATTCAATTCTTTTTTAGGGAAAGGATAAAGTGTAATTGGGCGTAATAGACCAACTTTAATACCTTTTTCGCGAGCAATTTCTACAGCTTTCATACAGATACGAGAACTTGATCCATATGCAACAAAAAGATATTCAGCGTCATCAACAAATGCAGTTTCAAAGCGAACTTCATTTGCTTCAAGTTCACGATATTTCTTCTGCAACTTAATATTGAATTGCTCTTGTAGTTCTGATTGTAGTTCAAGAGAAGTTGTGACATTTCTTTCTCTATCAGCAGTTTTACCTGTTGTAGCCCAGTCACCATATTTTTCAATAATTTCTTGCTCAGTCAATCTCGGTTTAAAATCCTTAAGCTCAACTTTTTCCATCATTTGACCGATCATACCATCAGACAAAATCATAGAAGGATTTTTATACTTAAATGCTAAGTCAAATCCTAGCTCTACAAAGTCAGCCATTTCCTGTACTGAATTTGGCGCTAAAACTATAGAGTGATAATCACCATGACCGCCACCTTTAGTAGCCTGAAAGTAATCTGATTGAGCAGGCTGAATGGTTCCAAGACCAGGACCTCCTCTAACCACATTTACCACAAGGGCAGGTAATTCAGCTCCGGCAATGTATGAAATGGCTTCCATTTTCAAACTAACACCGGGACTTGACGATGATGTCATTACTTTTTTACCGCATGCAGCACCACCGTATAGCATATTTGCTGCAGCTACTTCACTTTCTGCCTGCAATACAACCATTCCGGTTTATTCCCATGGTTTGCGGGCCATTAGTGTTTCTATAACTTCGGATTGAGGTGTAATAGGGTATCCAAAATAACCATCGACTCCGTGGCGGATGGCTGCTTCGGCTATTGCCTCATTACCCTTCATTAATCTTAATTCTCCCATTATTTAAGAGTTTTAAATTTTTAGTGATTGATGATTTTAGCAATTAAGCTTGCTGTAATTTTACCTTGTAAACGGTAATTACTGAATCCGGGCAAACTAATGCACAGTTTGAACACCCGATACATGCTTCTGGGTTTTCCATGTAAGCATAGTTGTATCCTTTACCATTTACATTAGGAGATAATGCCAAAACATTAGTTGGGCATTCCACAACACAAAGGTTACATCCTTTGCATTTTTCGGTATCTACAACAACTGCTCCTCGTACTTTTGCCATAGTTTTCTATTTTAAATTTAAGTGATACAAATGTATTGATTTTTAACGAATTTTTTATGTTTCAAATAAGCTAAATCGCTTACTATTCCTTATTTATCATGACTACAAATAACCTAAATAGGGTAGTCCTCGTTAAATCTTTTTAACCGATATTCAAGGTCTTCAAATTGTGCTGGTGCAATTTGTGATACGCATGCGCGTAAACCATCTACATGGTCACTACCTGCACCCCTTAATGAAATGGCGCTTACGCCATAATACAATAAGTTATTAATTAAATCACCACCATTCATTCCCGGATAGGCAATGGTAAAATAAAAACCATCTGCCAGGTCTTCATCAAGATCTTTATCGTAAATAATATCAAATCCATATTTGGTGAAAAGCTTTTTCATAACTTTTGCTCGTTTACCATATTCTTTCACAGGCTCAACGAAATTAAATTTACCGTCGCTAGCTGCTTTCAACATCGCAGCTAATGCAAACTGAGCAGAATGTGAAGCTCCTGAACTCAGTGAATATAAAAGCCTAAAAACGATAGTATATCCCAATTTATCAGCACCAAATCTTTCTTGTAAATCAGGATAAGATCTGTTATACAGCTTGTCAGATATTGCCATTACTGCCATTCGCTGACCTGCGTAGCTAAAAACTTTTGAACTGGAGATTAGCATGATCCAGTTATCTGTATAGTTAGCAACTGATGGCTGATAAGGAGCCTGACCTGGCGTAGCAAGACCGTCTTTTCTAAAGTCCATTCCAAAATAAGCCAAATCTTCAATTACAATTACATCGTATTTATTCGCAAGATCTCCAATGATTTTTAACTCTTCGTCATTTAAACAAATCCAACTTGGATTGTTTGGATTGGAAAAGATAATACTATTTATGTTGCCTTTACTTAATACTGATTCGAGTTTTTCTTTGAGTTTATCTCCACGATAATTGTAAACATCAAATGATGTGAATTTTGCTCCAATAACTTTGAATTGTTGCTTTTGAATTGGGAAACCAGGATCTATAAACAATGCAGTATCTTTGTTTTTATCCATATAGCTAACTGCCTGAAATGCAGCATAACCACCTTGCATTGAACCAGTAGTAGCCACACAACCTTCTGGTTTGATATTAATATTCATGAAATTTTTAATGAAACGCGCTGTTTCAACCTTTAACTCAGGAATACCCTCAATACTTGGATACATGCTAGCCACACCACGTTTAAGTGCGTCTATTTCAGCTTCTGTTCCAATTTTTTCAGGTTTTAATCCAGGTACACCCATTTCCATTCGGATGTATTTATCTCCTGTTTCCTCCTGAATTAAATCAACAACTTTTACAATTTCCATGATAGTGGCTTTGCTTAAATCAGGAATATTTAATGATGCAATATGCTTACTTACCACATCATAATTTATAGGTGTTTGTTTTGTCATAATTAGGTTATTTTATTTCAATAACAAGAAATTGCGAGTTTGACCAGAATTTTATAGGATCTATAATCTCAAGACTATCAATCGGTTTTTCACCATGAATTTTATAGCTATCAGCGGGATGTGGGGTTACAATTCTGATTTTCTTGGCTTTTAATGTAATCGTTTTAAATTCAAATTTATTTACAGCTGTAAAATAGTCTTTATTGAGGTCGTCTTTCAGCTTACGAGCTTTGCCTATACCCAATAAACCACCTTCTTTAGTTATTACATTGGCTTCTCTGAGTTCTTTCTGTGTGCCATAAGCATAATATACCGTATTCATCTCTTCTTGCTGATAGGCAATAATGGCTTCTTGTTGTTTTCTTAAACTATTTAAAGTATCAACCAATCCTTCAAGACTAAATATTTTACCTTGCATTCTTTCTAACTGGCTTCTCAAATGTTCAATCTCAATAATTTTATCGTCCATTTGCTTATTCATGCGCTCTATTAACTGCTTGAGATCAGTATTTTGGTTTGAGTTGTGCTTAAGCTGGTTGTTAAGTTTAGTAAGCTTTCTTCTATTGGCAATCAGCTTATTGTAAATGCTTGAAATATCATTTTTAATTTGGTCTTTGGCATCTGGTTGGTTTTCAATATCTGTGCGAGCTACCGTTGATATAATTTGCTCTTGTAGCTTTATCGTGTCCAGATTTGCCTGTATAAAGTTTATAGTTGAAGTTAATTCGTGCAAATTAGTGTGTGCTTCTGCTCTTTCTCTTTTGAGCTCAAGATTTTCCGCTTTTAATTTTTCTATTTCACCATTCTGGGTAGAGCTCGTGCAAGCTGAGAAGAATAATACTGATAATGTAGAAAAAATAAATGTTGTATTTAATATTATACTTTTCATATTATATAATTTATTTTATGAAGGTTTTAAAAAATTGCAAATCCCTTCTGAAAAATAGTTTAGTAAGATTGATATAGTTAGGATAGTGGGGTTGATAAGTCTCCGCATCAGCATGTATTTTGAATGCGGATGTAATAGCATTGAACCTTTTGTATTTTTGATTATTCAACAACGATTACAATTTAATTTGTGTAAAAATATAAAAATATGGGATATATTCATAAAATTTCCACATGTTGCCGAACATTATTTAACATTTATAGGTAAAAAACAGGGTATTTATCTAAATAAATACCCTGTAGTTAGTTAAAATATCTAATATTATAATCTACACACTTAAATTTAAGAAAAATAAACTTAATTGTTTTTGCAAATGTCTGATATTCAGCATGTAATCATAAAAGATCACTTGCTATTTCTGCCAATAGACTTCTTTCACCACGAACTAAATGAATGTGTCCAAATAATTCTTGAGAACGCATTTTATCAGTTAAATATGACAAACCATTAGATCTTATATCAAGATAAGGTGAGTCAATTTGCTGAATATCACCGGTGAACACAATCTTTGTATTCTCACCAGCTCTTGTAATAATTGTTTTTATCTCATGCGGTGTAAGGTTTTGAGCTTCATCCACAATAAAATATACATTGGATAAGCTACGACCTCTAATGTATGCCAAAGGAGTGATTTTAAGTTTATCATCTTTAAGCATCTCTTCAATACGCATATAAAACTTACTGTTTGACTTAAACTGTTGCTTTATAACTCCAAGATTGTCAAATAAAGGTTGCATATATGGTCCAATCTTATCATCCACATCACCTGGTAAATAACCTAAATCGCGGTTAGAGAGTGGAACGATAGGTCTGGCTAATAGAATTTGAGTAAATTCTCTTTCCTGAGATAAAGCAGCGGCAAGAGCAAGAAGTGTTTTTCCTGTTCCTGCTTTACCTGTTATTGAAACCAGTGGCAGGTTTTTATTTGTTAATGCATCTAATGCAAAGGTTTGCTCAGCATTTCGAGGATCAATCCCATAGGTTTTTTGTTTCTCAACTCTTCTAACAGACCTATTATGTGGATCATAAAACCCCAAAGCTGAACTATTATTTCCTTGCAAAATGATAAATTGGTTGGGAATTGGATCAAAATCAAGATTAAACTGATCAAGCTCTATTTCAGGTGTGCCATTATATAACTTTGAAATAAGGTCATCACTGATATTTGTAACTGTTTTAACCTCTTCAAAAATATTTTCAATCTTTTCAACCTTGTCCGTTTCATAATCTTCACTTGGCATTCCCATGGCTTTAGCTTTAAGCCGAAGATTTATGTCTTTGGAAACGAAAATAACGGGTTTCCGCTTAGAGGCCTTTACTTGTAGTGCTATTGATAAGATTCTGTGGTCTGGCTTATCATCCGGAAAGGAGTCCTTGAACTCTTTTGTATAGGGTTTACCTGTCTCAATAAATAATTTACCTTTTTTAGGTCCAAGACTAATACCTGTATTGAATAGCCTGTCATCAGAAAGATTACCAAGTGTTCTGGCTATTTGACGGGCATTGTAATTAATTTGATCATGGCCTTTCTTAAACTTATCAAGTTCTTCTAAAACCGTAATTGGAATTACAATATCATGCTCATCAAACTGATACAAACATTGAAAATCATGTAGTAAAACATTTGTATCAAGAACGAATACTTTACTTTGTTTTTTAGGCATAGGGCTTTTTTTTATGTTGTTCGTTTAAATTTACAAAAAATTAAAGCCGTTTATTAATTTTGTACTGAATTTTATCTGTCAATTTATGAACTATCGGGAAACCTTAGATTTTTTATTCTCTCAATTGCCTATGTATCAAAGGCAAGGAGCATCGGCTTATAAAGCAGATTTATCCACTACATTGCAGTTGGATGAACATTTCCGTAATCCCCATAAACATTACCCTACGATCCATGTAGCAGGAACTAATGGTAAAGGCTCAGTAAGCCATATGATATCTTCTGTGCTTCAAGAAGCTGGATTTAAAGTTGGATTGTATACTTCGCCTCACCTGAAAGATTTTCGTGAAAGAATAAAGATTAATGGAGCTATGGTTAATGAGGATTTTGTTGTACAGTTTGTCGGATACAATCAAGATATTATCAAACAGCTTCAGCCCAGTTTTTTCGAAATAACAGCAGCTATGGCTTTTGATTATTTTGCCAGAGAACGAGTTGATGTAGCTGTTATCGAAACTGGTATGGGAGGAAGGCTTGATTCTACAAATATTATTAACCCTGAACTGAGCATTATCACAAATATTGGACTAGACCATACAAAATTTTTAGTTGATACTATTGAAAAAATAGCCTGGGAAAAAGCTGGAATAATAAAAGCAGAAACTCCTGTGGTTATTGGAGAGAAAGTGGCTGAAACAGCTAATGTTTTTGCTACAAAATCGCAGGAATTGGCAGCTCCGGTTCATATGGCTGAAGATCGATTCGAAATAATCAAGACTTTTTCGGAACCACCTTATTATACGCAGAAAGTTACATTATTTGATAGGGTATTCAACGAAAATATTGATTGGGAAATTGACCTTACTGGAAATTATCAGGCTAATAATTTATTAACAGTATTAACAGCCCTTGATATATTGTCAGGGAAGTTTAAACATAAACTTGAACATAAACTAAATGGACTAAAAAGAGTTCGCAAAAATACGGGATTTGCAGGTAGATGGGAGATTCTTAATAAAAAACCACTTACAATTGCTGATACAGCTCACAATACAGAAGGTTTGCAATATGTTTTAAGTCAATTAAATGAAATAGAATATAACCATTTGCATATAGTTTTGGGTGTAGTAGACGATAAGAACCTTGAAAGTATATTGCCTATGTTCCCTAAAAAAGCCTCATATTATTTTTGTAAAGCTAACATTCCAAGAGCTCTTGATGAAAAAGCATTAAAGAGCATAGCATTTAAGTACAATTTGCAAGGAGAAAGCTTTGAAAGCGTTTTACAGGCATTTGAAGCTGCTAAAAGTGTTGCATTATCTAATGATTTAATATTTATTGGAGGGAGCACCTTTACAGTTGCTGAAGCTTTATCTTAATCTTTAGTTTAAATGAAATGTCATAAGCAACACCTATACAATATATTAACCGCTATATTTTTATTAGCACTTAGTTTGTTGCCGGATAGAGCTAATGCGCAAAATGATTCACTCAAAATCAGTGTTTTAACCGTATCAAAAGGAGTGGAGGTGCATAGCTTATTTGGTCACACCGCCATACGTGTAAGAAATATAAATCAACACACAGATATAGTCTATAATTTTGGTTTGTTTGATTTCGATACCCCTTTTTTCTTTTATAAATTCTTATCGGGTAAACTACCATATGCTTTAGGTACGCATAAATACTACGATTTCTTGAAAATTTATGCATCCCAAAACAGAAGAATTGATGAGCAACATTTAAGTTTAAAGATTTATGATAAAATCAAAATATCTGATACTTTGCGTTACTTGTATAAACCAGAAAACCGAAAATACAAATACGAATTTTTCGATAAGAATTGCACCTCAATAGTGCGAGATATTCTTTTAAAAAGTACAGGTAATTATGATACTCTCAAGCAATTAAAAGATACCATCACATACCGCGGAATGCTAAACTTATATTTAGAAAACAGACCATGGTATAAGCTGGGAATTAATCTCATAACAGGTACTTACGTTGATAAAAAATTAAACCAGGTTGAAGCTATGGCTCTTCCGGATATGTTTATGAATCAATTAAATACTATCAATTATAACGGACACTCCATTGTATACAAGCACAATACAATTACTAAAAAAGAAAGTTCTTCGTATAAAGTTGGTAATGTTTTGTCTCCATTTAATGTCTTTGTTGTTCTAATTATTCTTTATCTAATTTTTAAATCTCGATGGATAAAGTATTCAATTGCGGTCTACTCATCTTTATTAGGCTTATTTTTAATGTTTTTATGGGTTATAACTGAACATATCGACCTGCAGTCCAACTGGGATGTATTAATCTTTAATCCACTCTATTTTGTGCTTTTCTGCGATATATTAAAATGTAAAAAAGTAATTAGACCAATCGCAATAATTCTTCTCTTATTGCTTTTAATTAGGGCGATTATTTCTCTAATAGGAGTGCAGGAAATTATTGTGGCTTATATACCCATGATCGTTTTAGAAGCTATAATCCTTGTAAATGTAGCCAAAAGCCCAGATTTAAAAATACATTAGGCTTAATATTCCAATTGTTACTGCCATGTATAGAATTGTAAGCGGAAAACCAATTACAAAGAAGTTTTTGAAAGTATATCGTCCTGGTCCATAAACCATAAGGTTGGTTTGATAGCCATGAGGAGTAATGAAATTGGCCGCTGCAGCAAATGCCACAACCAATATAAACGGCATAGGATTAAGATCTAGATTAGCTGCCAGTGTTAAGGAGATAGGAAAGACAAGTGCCACAGCTGCTTTATTTGTTATATATGCTGCCAATATTGCTGTTACCAGGTAAATACCCGCCAGCAGGGCAACATGTCCCCATGGTAGGAATGCTTCTATGAGAACATTTGCAAACATATCAGCTACTCCTGTTTTTAGCATGGCATTACCTAAAGCAATGGCCAATGCAATAATTAATATCAAATTATAGTCAATACTTTTATGTAAATCTTTAGGACTAGTTATCTTAAATGGAAGTAACATTAACAATAATACCATGATTCCCATAAACAATGGAATTACCCTAAAAGCAGAAAGCATAATAGCTAAAAATGTACCTCCTAGTAAAAGCGTTGTACGCAAAACACCTAATCTTCGTACTTCTTTAATCTGGGAGATATAATATACATCAGAACTATAGGTAATACGCTCAGCAAAAAGGTCATCTGCTAATAAAAGCAATACATCCCCGGCTTTTATGCGAACATCATCTACAACACCTGTTAAACGCTCTCCATTTCTATGAATTGCAATCAATGCAGCATTAAATTTAGCTCTGAAATTTATTTGTTTTACTGTTTTGGATATCAGTGTTGAATTATGTGAAACTACGACTTCAACAAGTTCAGTCTTACTTTTGTGTTTTAACATACCGACTTTAGGGAAGGTTAAACCGCTTGTATCACTTAGTAAGTCCGCAATATTGGCAGATTCAGCAGCAAAGCGTAAAAGGTCATTTTCTTTTAGAATCAACCCTTGTCCACTAACTTTTATAACCTGCTCATCCCTTATTATTTCAAATAAAAACAGTCCTTCAATACCAACTAAACCTGATTTTTGGATTGGTACATCAATTAAATGAGATTTTGGTCGAATTTGGGCTTCAACAATAAATTTACGTGATGAACGACTTATATCTGATAGCGCATCTTTATTCCATGGAAGCAGCTTATTGCTGAATAGCGCAAGATAGATATAACCTAAAATAAGCATAGGTACTCCAACATAAGCAAAATCAAACATATTTAGTGCCTCAAGATTTGGTATAATACTCTGATCTTGTACAAAACCACTAACAATCAGGTTGGTAGAAGTACCAATTAATGTAACACAACCTCCTAAAATAGCGGCAAATGATAGCGGTATTAATAGTTTTGAGGGGCTTTCGTTATGTTTTTTAGACCAGTTGTGTACAAATGGCATCATAATGGCCACAAGAGGAGTATTGTTTAAAAAAGCGGAGAAAAATCCTACCATTATCATCATTCTGTTTCGAAATCTTGATACTGTATCAGCCTTTTTAAAAATTCTTTCAAAGGCAATCTCAATAACGGAGGTTCGCCGTATTATATCACCAAGCAAAATGAGCAAAATAATCACGGCAAGTTGTTCATTAGCAAACCCTGCTAAAATTTCAGCAGGAGTTAATACACCAAAAATGCCAAGAAAAACCACAGCCACTAAAAAAGTATAAGCAGGCCCAATCCATTCTAAATATAAGCTAAGTAGAATAAATACAACAGAAATAATAACTAATGTCCCACCAAATAGATCCATTTAATACTATTTTTCGTCTAGAACTGGTCGTAGAAGATAGTTTCTTTGGAAATTAAGCAATATCATTTTTTCATTGATAAAACCGCTATCCTTATCTATCCTTTTAAAATCAAAATTCATCTGCAGTAAATCAGGGTAATATCGATCGAAACAGCAGTAGAATTGATCGCCAAATAATTGAAAAGCGTGTAAGAAATAATATGTTATATCATAACCGTAAAATGAATATTTATCAGGTTCCTTTTCAAAAATTTTACGGAATTTATATACAAAATCTTTCACATCTTCTTGTGAATAGTCGATATAGTGCAAATCAAAAATATAAGTATTCAAATTATGGAAAAAGCGAATATCAATATTTTCATAATTAATCATGCGCGGATGACCAATAAATGTAATTTTATGTGTTTCAGTCAATGTATTTAACCTGGATACGACATCACTTACAAATGCTTTATCTGAGCTTGGTATAATTACAAGATTATGAAGACTGTCAACAAATGAATCCAAAGTAAGTTCTTAATCACCAGCATAAAAGAGTACTTCTGCATATCTTAAGTGAGATATTTCCTCTAATGATTTTCCTTTGAAATAGGCCTCTTTAAATTCATTTGCAAATTTATTATTAGGTCTATTTCCGTTCTTAATTATAATAAAGTTATCAGCATCGAAAGATTTTGCTGTTTCTATCATCCTTTTGTAAAGAATATTGTTGCTAGGACTAATTTGGAAACCTGTTTTAAAACCTTTTAGAAAAGCACTTGAAATACTTAAAGGACTAATAACAGGAATTTTAAATTTAGCAGCTCTTTGAGCTACAATGTCAATATTTCTACTATAAACAGGCCCTATGATTAAATCAAAATAGGGAAAAATTTCTTGATTTGTTATTTCTTTTACTTTAGTGGTATCATTATCAGTATCAAATACTTGAAGGTCTATAGATAAACCTTTCTTTCGCAATTCGTCAACAGCCAATAGTGTTCCCTCATAATAATCAATGAAAATTTGTGATCTTTCATAGATTTTCGAATAACTAGAATTTAAATTCAATGTATCGTTTGTGTATCCATACAAAGGCAACATAAGGGCTACTTTAATTTTATCTTCACCTGCGTTATCCGGGCAGTAGCATGTCTCAGTAACGGACTCTACAATGCTTGTATCGGGCTGATTTTCTTCAACAATATCTTTCTCAGGTAAGGTAATTCTGTCTTTAGGTAGTTTGATATATTCTCCTTCAAGAAGTTCCCTCTCTTTTAATTGTTCATTTGAATCTTTTATTAAATCTTCATCAATATTGTATAGTTGACCAATAGAAAAAAGAGTTTCTCCACGTTTTACGTTATGATAGATATACTGTTTATCTTCTTCAACTGGCTTATCTACAGATAGATTAATTTCATCCCGTGGGATTTTCAATACAGCACCTTTGGGAATATTATTAGGATCAAGGCTCTCATTGGCTTTTTTTAGTTTCTTGTCTTTAACACCATATTTTCGAGCAATTGAATAAAATGTTTCACCACTATCAACTATATGGTATATAAAATTATCATCTTTTAAAACCTTAACTATTGTAGAATCCGGTTTCTCTGGTAAAAATATTTTTTGGCCAAGGTAAATAGTTTCTCTAGCTCCAGGATTCAAGGAATATAGTTCTTGCAACGATAAATTATATTTTTTAGCAATAGAAAAGGCAGTTTCACCTGAATCAACTATATGAATGCGCGGTTTTTTCTCAATTTTGGGAGTTGTTTTTATCTCATTTGTTTTCCATGCTGGGATTTTAACAGGTTGCCCAACCTTTAACCCTTCAGCCTGAATATTGAAGTTTTCTTTCTCTATATCAGTAACCGTTACATTGTATGCTTTGGCAATTCTATATAATGTTTGGCCTTTTTTTACAATATGGATATAAAACTCTCTACCAGAAATAACAACTTTATTGTTGCTTTTATCTATTACAATTTCCTCTTGTGCAAAAATTTGACTTTGAACTATTACATTTAAAATCAATAAGATAAACAACGACTTAACCAATCTCATCCGAACGTATTTTACGTTAATACAATTAGAGGTTCAAACCTACATATTTTTTTTTATTTGTCCTTAGAATTTGCTCTGTTATTAGCTTGCGTATGATTAAAATTTTGTATTTGTTAGAAGAGTAATTGGGTTTATTGAGTTAAGAAAGTATTTAGGAAATTATCTTTTTACTAAAGCCTTAAAAAAAGTAAGCTCATTAACCAAGTAACATAATAATCTAATCAATTTAAAACTACTTAGGTATATAAAGAAAGAGCCCGATCATCGGGGAGATGTCGGGCTCCATCACTAACTAAATTACTGCATATGAAAAAATAGCCATGAATCATTTTAATATTTACAATTCCTGTGCCAAAAATTATAAATAAAGGTCATCATCGGTATAAGTATTTTCAAAATAGAATGACCTTCTGATTTCCAGAATATTATTTATCATTTTTATAGCGGCTTGTGCTTTTTCGTTGTCTTTATCTATATCTAAAATGGCCCTATAAGTATTTAATGCGTCGCCATATTGCTGCTTTTTATTCTGAATTTTACCTAAAATCAGCATTAAATCAATATTCTGAGGCTCTGTAGATAAAAGATCTGACACTTTTTCCTGAGCTTCGTCTAATTGATAACTTTCAATTAAACTTTCTAATATTTTAATGTTTTGATGAATATCCATATCTTTATGCAATTACTAAATAAACCTTATTATTCATTATTTGTTTAGTTAAAAAACCCTTACATGAGTATATATATACACGACGGGACATCAGATTTACAATCTATTACGCTTGACAAAAGCGATGCCACATTTGAAATAGCAGGAGCTTCTTTTCCAGAAGATGCAAGAGACTTTTATGAGCCTGTTTTAGATTGGATTGATGAATATTCTAATGATCCTCTTGACGAATTATGTCTTTGTTTTAAGCTAACGTATTATAATACTTCTTCTTCAAAAATTATACATTCTATTTTTGAAAAATTTGAAACCATTTATGATAAAGGTAGTAAGTTAAAAATTAAGTGGTATTACGAAGAGGATGATGAAGATATGTATGAAGCTGGCCTGGGATACAAAGATCGAATTGAAATTCCATTTGAACTTATTGAAATGTAGTTAT
>PKTE01000164.1 GCA_002869335.1 Salinivirgaceae bacterium
TGATCCTGATATACAACATTTACATTAATTGGCTCCTCTTCTCCTAAAATATCAAAAACTTCTACTTTAGGTGACTGGCCATAAGTTATTAAAGCCATTGCAAAGAGGAAAACAGAAATAAATAATTTGTAAGTCATTTTATTTAGTTAGCACAAAAGTCAGATCAACGGTAATCTCTTCTGCTATTTTCTGGTAAACAACCGTCGGTATTTCAATGTTGTGATCTTCCAAAAAAACTGAAAAACCGGATGTAATAGTAATCTTTCCTCCCTGAGATTTCACTTTGCATTTAATAATACGTTCTTGCACCTTACCATGACATGTAAACTTGCCCTTGCCCCGTACCATATAGTTTCCCGGTTTACTAAAATCAACATCTTCAATAATTTTCCCTTCAAAGATGGTATATGGATATTTAGCTGTTTCCAGATAGTTTGTATTAAAATGAGTACGTTGCATTGAACTATTGAAACCTCTAAATGTATTCATTGGAATGCGAAAGGCGAATGTATTCTCATCATTATTGACTACTCCTTGAGCATCCGTTGTCTCAGCTTCTATGAGTTCCAGTTTTGCATCAGAAGTAAACTTCACATCTGCTTTTGAAACCTTATATAAATCCTGCGAAAAAACATTAAGGCTGATGATTGCCAGGGATAGGAAGACAATAAGTTTTTTCATAATCGTTATTTTTTTCTTTTCCTTTTATTGGGTTTCTTATCCAAATTAAATACTCTTATAAGATTAAAACCAAGGGCAACATCTCCATCAAGCCAACTACCTTTGTTTTCAGGAATAAAGTTCTTCTCTGTCATACCGGTTGAATTTGACAAATGAATTTGGAAAACATGCCCGCCTCCTGTTTCAATTTCAACGCCCAAAGCCAATGAATTCTCATAATTATCAGCCGTATGACCAGGGAGCAAATGATAATACTCTGCATTTATCCCCAACCATTTATTGACAGTAAAAACTCCACCTATACCAACAGCTCCAACTATATTTTGTTCCTCCTTTTCAGTAACCCAATTACGATGAACAATCACAGGTACAAGCTGTGCTGAAAACCATTTATTGAATTTACGCGCAATAAAAAGCTCATGGACATAACTCAAACGGGCTGTTTCAGGGTAATCAAGTTCAGGTCTAACCCAGCGAAGTGACTTGTATTGCATACCTTCCATTAGGGTAATTGAGACAGGAAAACTGCTTCCTCCACTTTTTTGCCTTAAAAGTTTAATTTTAACAAAACCATCAAAAAGCTTATCAAATACGCTGCGTCCTATGCCAAGGGAAATCCGGTCATTCAATCCATATTCAAATCCTAACCTGATAGTTGATTCATCAAGTCCATAAAACTCATATGCTCCGCCGCTTACTGGTCCAAATCTATGACTTATAGAAAATATAAGATCATTTTTTCCTGCCACCTCAGAACTATATCCATTCACTAATCTGACGGATTTAAATGTACCTTCCACGTAATTGATAGGTGGATCAGATTGCTCATCTAACATTGACAATAGGTCCTGGCTAAATGTGATTGATCCGTATAATACTAAAGTTGTAAGCAGTAATATTTTTTTCATGATGTCTATTGCTATTAAAGATCTTCTGCTGTTTCAGGCATTCCGTTTTCAACCCACAATTCAATCTGTCTGATAAAACAATCAGGTAATTGAGCTTGCTGATAAGGCATTTGGTAAGGTCCAGTATGCTTTATTGCCGGTAATACTTTACCAGTATTAATTGAAGATACGGTACTTTCGTATGTATCGAGCTCAATTCCCTCACGATAAGTATTCGAAAAGTTATGGCAAGTGGCACAATTGTTTATAAAAATGCTTCTTACTTCATTGTAGGTTACGTCCACTGTATCACAAATGATTTGTGAAAAATATTCTTCTTCACTATCCAAAGTGCAACTGGTACTAGCATATATGAGTATTAAAACTGAAAAAATATAGAACAATATTTTCATGGCTATTTGAATTGGAATTTTCAATTATTCTAATCTACAAGATACAAATTAAATTTAAACCACTGGAATAGCTCCGACTAAAAAAGGCTGCCAAAAAATGACAGCCTTTATAATCATATTTCAAGAATCTTATTACAACTTAGCAATAACAGCATCAGCCATTTCTGTAGTTGAGGCAGCACCGTTATTCACAACATCTGGACGTCCAGTCATTTTCTTCATATCATATGTCTGAACTTTACCCTCTTTGATAACTTCAGCAATGGCAGTACGAATTTTTTTGGCTATTGCATCTTCTTTGATAAAATCAAGCATCATACATGCTGATTCCATCATGGCTATTGGGTTTGTTATTGAAACTTCATAATCGGCATATTTTGGCGCACTACCATGAGTAGGCTCAAAAACTGCGATTCCAGACTCAGGATTCATCTGGGCAGAACAAGCAAA
>PKTE01000137.1 GCA_002869335.1 Salinivirgaceae bacterium
AGTTTCAAGTTTCAGGTTTCAAGTTTGACGTTTCATGAATATGGTTGACGTTATTTTTAGATTGTCCAACTTTCTATTAATAACATATTTTAAACTAACCTGTTTCATACTAATTTTGTATTGTAAAATAAAGTTAGAATGCCTGCAATAACTCTAAAAAATTGGTCTCTAGGCAAAACCAAGCATCAATAACCTGAAACCAGAAACCAGAAGCAATAAAAAAGCACCGCCTATTGACAGTGCTTTGATTCAATTTTGTGATAAATTTATCCTTTATAAAAAGGTAATTTCGTGATGTGCGCTTTTACCACTTTTTTACGGATACGGATAAAAATCTCAGTATCAGCTTTCCAGAAACCTTCATTTAAATATCCCATTCCAATTGCCTGGTCTAATGATGGTGACATAGTACCTGAAGTAACTTCTCCTATCTCATTACCTTCAGCGTCTTCAATTTTATAACCGTGACGTGGAATACCTTTTTCAGCTAAAACAAAAGGTTTTAATCTCCGTTTTGGTTTGTCAGCTTTTTGTTTTTCAAGCAATTCTCTATCGATAAAATCGTTACCATCAACAAATTTAGTAATCCAACCTAAACCAGCTTCAATAGGCGACGTTGTATCATCAATATCGTTTCCATAAAGACAAAATCCCATTTCAAGGCGCAATGTATCACGAGCAGCTAAACCAGTAGGTTTAATACCAAACTCCTCACCTGCTTCCATTACCGCTTTCCACAATTTTTCACCATCCTCATTGGCCACATAGACTTCGCAACCTCCAGCTCCGGTATAACCTGTAGTCGAGAAAATTGCGTTTTCAATACCAGCCACATTCAGTTTTTTCACTGTGTAATACTCCATGTCTTCAACAGGCTGATCAACAATTTTTTGCATTGCTTTCAATGCTTGTGGTCCCTGAATAGCAAGCAAACAAATTTCATCAGAAGCGTTATAAAGCTCTTTCCCTATTTCTAAGCCCATTTCTTCTGCATGTTTTGCAACCCATGCCCAATCTTTATCAACATTAGCTCCATTTACAACTAACATGTATGTTTCCTCATCGAAACGGTAAACAAGTAAATCATCAACGATACCTCCTTTACCGTTAGGCATACAGCTGTACTGTACTTTACCATCAAATAATGCGGCCACGTCATTTGTTGTAATTTTTTGAATTAGATCAAACGCTTTTGGACCTTTTACCCAAAACTCTCCCATGTGAGACACGTCAAAAACGCCAAGTTTTTCTCTAACGTTTACATGTTCATCTTTAATACCAGTATATTCAATGGGCATTTTGAAACCTGCGAACTCTACCATGCGAGCACCCAACTCTTCATGAAATTTAGTGAAAGCTGTGGTTTTCATTATATTAAATTTAATTAATTGATTAAAATGTTAATTGATCGCAAATGTAATAAATTAGGATGTTAAAAAAGAAGATATTTGTCAGATTACAAAACTTTGAAAAAAGTCTTTTTCAAGTTTCAGGTTAAAAGTTTCAAGTTAAATGTTTCAGACTGGAACTTGAAACCTAAAAATTAAAACTAAATCCTATTAATCGCCTCGAAAAAAGCATCTTTATAGGTGTCGCTAATTGGGATATACTCCTCTCCGATTATAATGCGGCTTCGTTCTATACTATCAATTTTATCAATAGATACAATGAAGGATTTATGTACTCGGTAGAATTTTTCAGCTGGTAATAGTTTAAGCATTTCACCAAAGGTCATCAGTGTCATTACTCGCTCACTTGTTGTATGAATCCGCAAATACTCTTTCATACCTTCAACAAACAAAATATCCTTAAAATCAATACGTTGTAAACGATATTCCGTTTTAAAAAATGCGTAATCTTTTTTATACGCTTCACCTATTTTTTCAGTTTTTTGTGGTGCAAAAATCTCATGTAATTTATCTATTGCCTGCATAAACCGCTCAAACGATATTGGCTTTAGTAAATAATCTGTTACTGATAACGAAAAAGCATCTACCGCATAGCGGTCATACGCTGTAGTTAATATAATATGAGGTTTTACCTTTAAACTATTAATAAATTGAAGTCCCGTAAAGTCCTCCATTTCTATGTCGAGAAAAATAACATCCACCGAATTCTCCTTTAAAAAGCCCATTGGCTCAATTGCATTTTTGAAACTGCCTAGTCTTTTTAAAAATGGCACACGACTAATATAGGTTTCCATCTGCTGGATAGCGGGAAGTTCGTCATCAATAACAATACAGGTAATTTCCATGATGTATTTTTCAATTAAGTTAATGAAATTTTCAATTCAACTGAATGTTGCACATCGTCATTTTTAATATTGAGTTCGTATTTTTCCGGGAAAAGTAGTGCTAGCCTCCTCTTGATATTTGCAATCCCGAATCCACTGGATTGATTGTTCTCAGTCTCATTCAATTGCCGAAC
>PKTE01000294.1 GCA_002869335.1 Salinivirgaceae bacterium
AACACAAACCCAAAAATACAGAGGGACAGAGCGAAGGCAAAGAATTGAGAACAAAGAGAAGAAGGTAAGAATGAAGAATAAAAACAAGGTTAAAACAGTTTATAAAATATAAAAAATGGGACAATTTAGGTTTGAAAACCTCACTATTTGGCAAAATAGTATTCAAATTCTGGATACATTTTTCGACATTAGTGAACAACTAAACGACAAGAAGTTTTATAGATTTAGCGAGCAACTAAGGTCAGCTGCACTTAGCATTTCAAATAATATTGCTGAAGGAAGTGGTTCATTTTCAGATAGAGATTTTGCAAAGTTCCTTAATTACTCTAGAAGATCAATTTTTGAATGTGTAAATATGACTATAGTTCTTCAAAGAAGACAATTAATTAACAATAATACAAAAGAAGAAATTTTAAGTAATTTAAACCATCTTAGCGGACAAATAACTAATTTTAGAAAAACATTATTAAAAACAAATACACGTAGCTCATAGCACTTTGCTCTAAGCACTATGCGCTTCGCTCTTAGCTCAGAACACATGCAAAAAATCCTCATATTCGTTTCCACTGGCCGTTGCGGTACAACCCGTTTAGGTGAAATTCTGCGGGAAAAACTACCAGCCGATAAATATCAGGTGGAGCATCAGGTTTCTATCTCCAGATTGGCCAATGTGCTTGGGAATTTAATGTATTACATAGGAAATAGTGAACGGATTAAAAAATGGATTTTCAATAAGTTACTTCGTAAATATGCGAAAGGAAAGCATTTCATAAGTACAGATCCGCTTACTGCAATGGTTATTCCCAAAGAAATCCTAAATCGGAAAGAGACATACATCATTCATGTAACGCGCGAGCCTAAGTCTTTTGCCAAATCATTTTATAACTTCTCAAGAGGACGCGCTTTGAGTTTTATTGCCCACAATTTTGTTCCATTATGGCAACCCACTGTTTGGCCTTTAGAAAATATTGTAAACCCAAAAATTCAAAAAAAATACGAGCGAGTTAACTGGCTTAAAAACCGCTGGTTTGAAAAGCAATACAGTTCATTATCAAACTATCATAAAATACCGTTTGAAGAAATCTTTGAGGGCAAACTATTACAGGAAACAGTGAATAAATGCCTCGGCGAGAATCTAACTATTACGGATGAAGATTTAGGGAAGAAATCAAATAAAAGCTCATTTATTTAGCTTTTGAAACAGTCTTATTGCCTCTTCATATAAGCTTTCATTATAATCCAAATTAATTTTACGAGAATTATGAAATGGCTTAAGCTCAGGAAGTTTAGCCTCTATAGGAGTTTTACTAATTACATCTCCGACCACCTTTTCAGGAGACATACAGTAATCATCATAATTAATCAAAATGGTATTCGGATGATCAATCTCAATAACGTAGCTATAATAATAAATCCAGTTTTTTAACCAATAATTCAGTGAGTTCTTTTCGTAATTATTTTCATATGGAGAATCTTGAAATTTGAAGAACTTTTGGTTTAAACCAAACTCATGATGGCCTAACCAGTTCATATACTCCATCACAAATGGATCTTTCGTTTGTAGTTCTTTATACTCCTTGTGCTTTTCAAATAATGATGCCGCATGAGCTAATGGCTCTCTATACATAATTACCATCAGAAAATCATCATTAAACGCTCTTAAGGATTTATAACGAAGAATAAAATTATTGTTCTTAGCCAAATATAGTTTTTGATCATCAAGCTTAATAATTGTTTGATAATTGAGGTAATCATTATACGTTTCAGGTGAAACTTCATATTCAGTTAAGCAATCTTGCTGAATAAAACTGTCGTGAGCTTTCGCTTTAAAAAAGAACTCCTCAAGTGCCTCATTTGAATCATAACCTATTTTAATACCATCCTTATGACTTCTCTCTTTCAGTTTTCCTGATTTTGGATTATAAAATTTACGCCAAATATTTGGGCTCATTACAAAAGGCATATTGGCATAGCTTAGCGATGTAAAACCCTGAACTTTAGCAATATCATTCATCAAGCTTGTTGTTCCGGCGCGAGCCAATCCTGAAACAATAACAAAATGCTGTCGTTCATTCAATTGCTTTTTCTTAATCTTTTTAATCTCCTTTTTAAAAAGCTTATTGGCAACATTATAATTATCCAATGCCATTCTATGAATTAATTGTGATAGTTCAGAATAGCTACTTTTATTTTTCTTTGGTAATGGAATAATAAATGGTACTGTAGCTCCTGCAGATAAAACAAGAATAGGGTAAAAGGATGAAAAGTCTAAATCATTGTAAGCAGTCTTTGTAAATATACTATACAAAACAATTGGAACACTACATAAAACGAGAGATATTATGATTGCACCAACAACTTTAAAAAGTGCTATCATTAACTTATTTGTTCTTTTTTGAACTTCCTTAATCTTCTTATCTTCATCAAGATTCGACAGAATAGCATCTAAAAGTGAGATTGTAAATTCGGCCAATTTATGAAATACGCTTCTAGACAAGCGCAAGAATAATCCAAGAACAAAAAACCCAATAAAAAGCGCTGTATAGTAGAAAATCATTTATCTTTTTTCTTGAAAAATTTCTTGAATTTCAGCCAAAAGATATAGCCAAATGAAAATAAAACAATTCCAGCAATTACAAAAATCAATACAATTGTTCCTATCCCCAGTCCGGGGCCAATATATAAATTAATCATAGTTTTTAATTATTCTTGTCCAGTTTAATAAATGATGATATCCTTCATGTTGTGATTTCAAAACATTTTTATAAATGACCTCGTTGTCTCTTATGACCCACATCACTCCAGAATTCTGTTCTTCAACAAAATAAGTTGAGTCATCAATAAATTCAAATAATCCTTCCGTATATGTAAAAATTTTATTCGCTCTAAAAATTGAATCCCCAATAAACGAATAACTTTCATCACGAAAATCATAAGTTACAATATTAGAATAAAAATCACCAACTATAGTTAAAGCTGATGTATCTTTAGGGGGCTTCCTTGTATGTTTACCTGCTCTCCTTACATAGTTATTATTATTGAAAACTGCTATTGTATGATCATTCAGAAAATCCACATCATGTTGACTAACAAACGGGCCTTCAATTACATTTATAACTTTATTAGTTGAAGGTCTGTAATGTATAATGGCTGAGATATGTCTGAAACTCATAAACACATCACCCTCCTCGTAATATTCAGTAGTTTTTAACGCTGGCTCCACGTCATTCAAATGTAGAGGATCAATAACATCAGGTGATTTGAGTAAATAATATTCGAGGTTATTTTCTTTCAGAATTTCTGATACAGATTTATTAAAAAGAATCTTCCCTGTTTCAGCATCTATTTTAGTAATCGTTTGATCGTGATAAAAGACAGTCTGCTTATGTAATTTATACATCCCGGTTGTCATCCCATTTGTTTTAGCTGTTGATGCCCAAATATTACCATCTTTATCAAACTCTTTTGAATGATGAAAAACAGCATTCTTTTGTTCCCAAATAACATTACCTGCAGTATCAATTCTTTTTATTCCTGACCATTTATAAGCGTATCCATAGACCAAAGAACCGTCTGGCAATAGCATAGCATGTATTATTCTGGCAATATTCGCATGGTTATTTGCAATAGTCCATTTTCTAACGACAGAATCATTTCTAAGGTTTTTTACTATAATTGCTCGAACTTTGTCACTCTCTGAATAAGAAAAAAGTGCATAAACATCTTGATCAAGCTTATTGATAGGCTTAAAATTTTTAGGCGTTTTCACAAAAGTTCCAGGTAATTTTTTAACCTCTTCCACTGATTGTTTAAACATATCAGGAAATGTATACATAAACTTTATGGGTTCAGTAATAAATCCATACTTCTGCTTATTAACAGATATTTCTTTTACTACCCATCCATAGAATGATAGAAAAAACAAGGAAATTACAAGGACTGAAAATATTGTTAATGTCTTTTTAAGCATAATAAACATTTTGGATGCAAAAATAAAGAGAAATTTGAGAATTCCATTTTAAAGTAATTAATATTAGTAATTTTGATCCTTGATTCCAATAATTGATAATTTTACTCATGAAGAATATTACCATTTTATTCGCAATTATTTTACTTATAGCATCTTGCCAAACAGATCAAAATATTGAACTAATAGTTTTTAATCCTATTTCGAATATTCAAGAACAAGATGGAGCGGTGCATTTAACAGCCGATTTAAGCAATGCATTAACTGAGGGAATAAAATACCCAACAATAAATCAGACAGAAAACGGCAAATTTGAAGTCAAATTTCAATTAAAAAACAATAGTGATTCTGCACAAGAACTATTCTATAAAATATACTATCAGAACGAAAGCTATAAATTTCCGGATGGAAGTGACAAGTCAATTTTTAATTTTTACGGTAGCTGGCAAGATACTGAGATTGGATTTAAGCCTATTCCCAAAATAAAACCTAATTCAAAATCGGAATCAATCACAGATTATATTCAAATTGTGGGTAATCCGCGAAATGAAAAAAGGTATTTTGGCACAAAAAAGATCAGTGCTGAAAAACTCCAACGTAAAATAAATGAAATTAAAAACAACCCTAAATGGTTCGAACTAATTAAAGACAAGGCAACACAGCAAAAAATTACTATAGAGAAATCACTCATTGACAATGCCAGCTATGTATTGAGAAAAGAAAAAAATGACAATCTGAGATGGCAAAGAAATCCTCGAGCAGGGGAATATAGTTTCCTCTTGGTAGTGATGAACCAGGACCAACTTAATAAACTTCCGGAATGGATCAAACATATTGACAAAACAAATGAAAAAGGTTTGTTTGAGAATCCCTACAGCTATTTTTTGAATTCAAAGAATAATTCATTTGAGCTTGCAAAAATAGCGGACAAAAAATTAAAAACTTCAATGGTATTTTTGCCCGAAACCGGCATTGTAGCTCATGAAGGTAAAATTGCTTCAGATGCATGTAATTGTGGAAATGATGACTACCTTGAAAACCATGCTCATTTTGAAGAGTTTTACAATGTAATAAACTGGAATAAAAGTCATTACAATATCCCAATTATTGCAGACATTGATGATAGTTACACAAGAGATCTTTTTAAATCAAATAGCTTTAAATATCCTAAAGACTCGGCTGTTGATTACTATAAACCAGGACAAAAATATCGCATTAAAGATATGTCGTATATTTCTGATTCAACATGCAGCGCTGTGAAGTATGATAGCGCCTCTAAGAGTATTTGGGTAATCAATAAAGGAAATAACGGCAAATCTCACCCTCGAAAGCAAAGCGCCGGTGTTATGACCCGTTATGGTTTTATGTATGGAAAAGTTACGGGAAAAATAAAGTTCCCTGAATTAATAAATAAACACAATGTTTGGAATGGCGTAACTAATGCTTTTTGGGTAATTAAACAAAGTGGCTCTAGCTGGAACAATCGAAGTGAATGTAAAAATAAAGGTTATGTGGCTAAAAAGAATGGCAAACTCGGTTATGAACCATTTACGTCATATAGTGAAATAGACTTTGAAATAATTAAAACTAGTCGTTACGCCTATTCTAAAGAGATAAAAGAAAAACACCCTAATTATAAAGCACAACTAACAGATAATATAATAGTTGCTTGTACAAATCATGATATTGGCTGCCAGGACCCGGTTAACTATTTTGATAGTGAAATAATATATGGTGATACTACATTTACAACTTACCGTTGGTATCCGGAATACAGATCTAAATTTATCAGAACTCCGATAAATGAGGATAAGATGTTTAAAACTGATTATTACTATTATCAGATTGGCTGGTATCCGGACAGTATTGTATGGAAAATTGGGCCAACTATGGATAAATTATATACTGTTGGCTATATGGACAAAACAATTACGAAAATACCAGACAACCAAATGGTAGCCGTAATGTCTCAGGAATTCCATCATGGTGATTGGTGGCCACCTGTAGCATTTCATCAGGATAATATCCCATACCCTAAAAATGATATAATCGGGAAATTATATGAAATTAGAGTTGAATAATAAATAGTAACTCATAGATTTTTAAAAAGGATCACGATTTAATACAAATAAAACATATGGTATCAAAATCTGCATTGGGGTTATATAATTATACAGAAAAAATAATACTGCTCCTGTTGATTTTATATGCTACACTCATATACAAACCCGGCCAGAATTATATCAATTCTGACGGACAAGGATATTATGCCTATTTGCCAGCTATATTCATTTACAATGATTTAGAATACACTTTTTACGATGATATTGCAAATCAATACTATAGCGGGAATCGACATCCATTCAGAGTCGAAGTAAACGGTTCTATTGCCAATAAAACATGGCCCGGATTAGCTTTACTTTGGTTGCCATTTTTCCTTCTGGCACATGTAATTACACTATTAGCGGGAATGCCTCCCGATGGATATAGCTCCATTTATCAATTCTCCATTCTTATTGCCAGCTATTTTTACCTGTATTGGGGACTTTATTTTCTAAAAAAACTATTGAAAAAATATACTGAAAACTATTTCATTCTTTTCATCACAATCTTGCTTGTTGTTTTTGCTACTCCGCTATTTAATTATGCCGGAAAAATGCCTTCATTTACTCATGCCTATTCATTTTCAATCATCAGTTTCTTACTCTATAAAATTAAGCGCTTCAGTGAAACACATCATAAAAAGCATATCCTGCCCCTTTCTACAGCATTTGCACTAATTATTTTATTACGACCTACAAATGGTTTAGTAATATTATCCATACCGTTTATATGTGAAAATTGGAATAATACGAAGCAATTTTTTATTGCGCTTTTCAAGAACGTCAAACCACTTCTTGCTGCTTTTATCTTATTTCTATCGCTGATATCAATAATTCCAATATTGTATAAATTACAGGTCGATGAATGGCTTATTTGGCAATATAGAGACAGAGCCAATTATGAAGCAAAAGTTGGATTCAACTTCACAGATCCCAATTTTTTCAATTTTTTATTCAGTTACAGAAATGGCCTTTTCATTTATTCACCATTGCTCTTTATTGCACTAGGTGGATTAATACCAATTTTCAAATCAAATAAATTCAAGGGCACAGCACTATTAACTGCCTTAATTACTGTAATTTACGCACTTTCAAGCTGGCATTCATGGTATTACGGAATGAGTTTTGGAATGAGAGCCATGGTCGATTATTTACCTTATTTTTCAATATTATTAATTGCCCTGTTTTCAATTCCCTTTAAATTCAAAAAATCAATCTTAGCTCTTTTAAGTATCATAATAATAGCCTTTACACTTATTCAAAACTACCAATACAGGAATGGTATTTTTCATTGGATTATGAATAAAGAAAAGTATTGGGATGTATTTCTAAAAACAGATAATAAATATAACTGGTATCTTAATAGAAAATATGACAGTTACGTGACTCCGGATTCATTAACAAACTTTATTCTTACTAAAGAGCCATTATTTACATTTAAGAATTCATTTGAATATTACAGCAAAACCAATGACAGCATAGCTTATTCAGGTAAAAAATCATTGAAACCAAATCATTGGCATACTTTTTTATTCAATAGGAATGTCCCTCAATTGACAAATTCCCCTAATGAAATTATCCTTACAGCACAAATTTATTGCTACCCACTTGAATATGATCTAATTAAAACCCATTTTAAAATTATAATTAAAACTTCTGAGAAGGAAATAGTTAATATAACCTCAGAATCACAAAACCTGAAATACAATCAATGGAACAAAATTAACTTCACAGTTTTAATTGAAGATTTTAAACAGGACTCTGATAAACTACAAATACTTATTCAAACTCTTGAGAACAAAGCTTTTTTATTTGATCATTTTAGCTTTAAAATTTACCCCAATTAAAAGGTAATGCTCATGTCATCTATTAACAAGTGCTCTTCAAAAGAATTCCAGAAAAACACCTTTATTAAATCATCTTCGTTATACTTTGGTAATAGCACTTTAAATTCAACCTTACTCCATTCATTCCCTTGATAGAAATCATTGATCATAAAAAGCTTATTGAATTTTCTTTTTTTGGTTTTTCCATCAAACAAATCTACCACTAACTTAATATTATTAGCCTCTCCAATTGGTTTCACCATTGCTGAAATATTTACAGCCACAGCATTTTTTTGAACAAATGATGACATAGTAGTTTCATACGTAGCACTATATTGATCAGCTGGCATTATCTCTGAAACCTTATTTCCTGAATATGCTTCTTTATTTTCCTTTATCGTGTTATGGAAAATACGATCATCATCGAAACTAAAAAATACAGAATCACTTTTCACAAGTTTTTCTCCATTCTCAAATTTATATATTTCAATACTTTTAAAACTTGAACGAGAAACTAATTTATATCTATCAGTAAAGTAAGTTAATAGTGTTCTATTTGGATCAACCGCGATATTATGTGCCAGAATAACAATTGAATATTTAAATTCACTAAAAAGCTGAGATTTAATTCCTCCTTTTGTGTCTGTAAAATATATATGTTCTTTCTCCAGTTCATCTTTTATCTGCAAGTCATTTTTAAATATTTCGCGGTCATAATAGTATGAAAACGGCCAATGCATATATGAAGCAGAAATATAAGTAATTGAACTTTCGTCTTTCAATTTCTTATACTCAGTCACCAGCTTTTTCCATTCTTCGGGTTTATCCGACTTTAAATTCAAATTATTAATGTAAAAGGAAGAGGCAATTATTACAATAATAATTAAAAACAAACTACGTAATTTGGGTAATGAAGCTACATAGCCGATTAACAAATATATACCGGGTGTAGCAAAAAGCATATACCGCGGCATAAAACGAGGATTGTAATAAATGGAAATAAAATACATAGCAAAAATTGGAAAAAGTGCCCAAAGCACAGCTATTTGTAACTTTCGCCAATCTATTTTATGTATGAGCTTTGAACGAATGGCTCCCAAAGAAATAATCAAAATAATTACAAAAAGTAAAGCCCATAATAATTTCGGACGCATCATGTTCAAATAACGCTGAATCATTTCAAGCAAATTAGTAAACGTTGGAATGTGTCCCCAAGTAGTTTCATTTCCGCCAAACCAGGTATTACTAAGTACCCATATTAAAATCATGAGTCCCGCTGCAAACTGAGCAATGAAAAGACTCCAAAATGCCTTTTTGTTTTTCGGGTAATAAATAAGAGCCATATAAAACTGCATGGCAATAGCAAGCACCATTGTCAAATGCGTGTAAAGCAATGCTGTTATCAAAAGAAAATATATAATCAAATACCGTTTTCGGTAGTTCTCAATCAATTTTAATCCATAATGAAAAGAGAGCGTCACCAGCAATAATATAAGCGTGTAGCTACGGGTTTCATGTGAAAAATAGAGCACAGTATCACCAAAAGTAAATAGTATTACCGCAATAACAGCAGCTTTAAAATTATAGTGTGTTTTTGCGAAAATATAGATTGCAATTGCTGCTAGGGATGCAAATACAACAGATAACATACGAGTGGCAAATTCTGAAATTCCAAAAATATCCATCCATAAACTTAACACCCAGGTAAAAAACGGTCCATTGGCTGCTTCTTTATGAAGTTCCCATATACCACCGATGCTGTATGTTGCCATTGAAACCTGATGTGATTCATCTAAATAAAATGCTCCTAGACCGGCAAACCAGCCCTTCAAAATCATGTTAACAGTAAAAATAATCAGTGAAATAATTAAAGTCTGCTTCACTATATAACGATCAGCAATGCTGTCAATCAATTGATCCAATCTTGCAATCATATTATTTTAATTTTTTTTCCTTTTTCAATTTATGAATAGTAAAAGCCAAAATAAACAAACTCACTTCAGCAATTAAAAACCATAAGCGACTTACAACAGAAACAGTAGTTGCTACCGTTGTAATTAATCCGTTCCATTTGAGAAACCCCACTAAAATAGTTTCACGCACACCCAAACCTCCGGGTGCAATAAGGACTACAATACCAAGAATTGTGGCTAAAGGAAATGCAAATCCTGTTATAAAAGGTACACTTTCGCCTACCAGGCTAATCACAAATAAGTAAAAACTTAATGCAAATGCCCCCCAACGTAAAATATAAACTGGTACTATGGCAATAGCATCTTTAAATGGAATATAGGGTACTTTGAATTCTTTCTTCAAAATACGTCTGTACAAACCAGCCACAATTTGGTGTGGATATTTAGTAAAAACCGTAAGTGTTAATCCTAACCAGATTACTCCCGCACTAATGATATAGATCCAAACATTATCCATCACCCAAAGTGCTATTGCTCCATATATTAAACCTACCCATAACGAAACAAACTGAGTAATGAAAGAAACGGATAACACTTCTGTTTCAGATACATTCTTATAACGTTTTGAAATATAAGCTGCCCGGCCAGCAATTATCCAAACCTTACCAGGTATATATTTACCAAATACAGATAACCCGAAAGAAGCCACTGCATCGGCAAATTTAATTTTTACGTTTATCTTACGTAAAGCCGTTTGCCAACCCCAGGCATCACTTAAAAAACCTGAGAGAAGTATAAAAATCGATAATACAAACAATGGAATATTACCAATCTTAGGAATTACCAAATAATCTGCTTTGTATAATGCAACTAGCAAAAATGCTATTGATACATATATGAAATAATTGAAATACTTGCGCATGGCTTATTAACAGCTGTATTAATCTAATAATTGCACAAAGATAAGTTTTATACTTGAGAAATAGTTAAGAAAAACGAAGTGCATAGGGTGGAGAGCGAAGAGCTAAGGGCTGAGAGTTGAGAGCGAGGAGCAGTGAGTATTGAGTTGGGAGTAACTAGCTAATTAAGTTATTGAATGATAAGAGATACAAACTTGTCCAACTTAATCCGCTGTGAGTGGTATTGTAAAGTGAAAAGTAGCTCCTTTATCTGGTTCACTTTCCATCCATATTTTGCCTCCATGGCGCTCAACAAATTCCTTACAAATGGTTAATCCTAATCCGGTCCCCTCCTCACCTGCTGTTCCTTTCGTAGAGCTATTATCAACAATTTTAAACATACGTTTCGCTCTCTCTTTTTCGACACCAACACCAGAGTCTTTTACAGATATTTTCAGTTTATTTCCAGTTTTTGAAGAACTAAGTATTATTTCGCCATTTTCATGAGAGAACTTAATAGCATTGGAAACCAAATTTCGTAAAATCGCCATCAACATTTTATCATCTGCATACACCTTTTGATTTACCGGAACTTTATTAATAATGGAAATGTGTTTACGCTCAGCAGTACCTTCCTCAAGATTAATCACCTTTTCGATAATATACGCAACATTAAGATTATCTGGTTCATACAACAACTTATTCCGTTGTGACCGTGACCAGGTAAGCAGATTCTCTAATATTTCAGAAATACTTTTAGAAGAAGTATAGATCAAATTATTAAAGCGCTTAATTTTATCAGTAGAATATTTATCAAAATTATGCTCAATTAATTCAGAAAACCCGATAATACTACCCAACGGACTTTTTAAATCATGACTAATAATTGAAAAAAGTTTATCTTTTGTATGATTCAACTCTTCCAACTCTTCCTCTCTCTTGATCAACTCTATTTGTTTCTTCTGCTGCTCTGTTATATCTTGGATAGTTCCTCGTAAGAAATACCCCTTAGCTGTTTTATATACAGGCTTACAGATGGTTCTGATATATTTTTTCCCTCCATTTGGTATTCCCAATTCTAACTTCAAACTATATGGCTGACCATTTTTCAGAGCATCGGAAAAGGCTTGATGAAACTTTTCATAATTCACTTTGTCGAAAATATCTTGATAGTCCTTTATTTCAGGTGTTCCTAATTCTGGATCTCTTTCATAAATACGAAAGATTTCATCAGACCATGTTGGTTTACCTTCCATTGGATCAAATTGCCAATTTCCTATTTTAGCAATCTCCTGAGCTAATTTCAAATAAATTAAGCTCTCATTTAATTTCTTCTCTGAGTATACTCTCTCGGTAATATCTTTAAAGTGAGTTTGCAATTTTACAACTTCATTTTCTCGATTGGTAATGGATTTGGTACTGGCTGACACCCACACAACCATACCATCTTTGTGTTTAATACGAAACTCACTATTAATTTCAACACCCCATGAATTAACCATCTCATTGAAAACATTTCTCACCTTTGCTGTTTCATCTGGATGAAATATTTTATAAATCTTTTTACCCAACAGCTCTTCAGACCTGTATCCCCAAAGATTATATGAGGATGGACTTACATAAGTTAACTCTCCTTCAAGGTTATGCTGAACCACTAAATCAACCATATTATCAGCTAACATGCGATACTTAGCTTCACTTTCTTTAATTTCATTCTCTGCCTTAACGCGCTCAGTAATATCTTGCGAGTGTGTCTGCAACTGTACTAACTCTTTTTTATCATTAAAAATTGGTTTAGTATGGGTTAAAAACCAAATATAATCTCCATTCTTTTTACGAATTCTATATTCTATATTAGTAACATCCTTACCTTTCAAAGCTGCTTCATGGGACTCTTTCTTAATATGCTCTAAATCATCCGGATGAAACAATTCATAAGGATTTGTTCCAATTAATTCTTCAGGAGCGTAGCCCAACAAATTTAAAACTGATGGGCTTATGTAAGTATAGGTTCCATCTGGCTCATGCTGTGCTACCAAATCAATCATATTCTCCGCTAATATTCTGTACTTAGATTCACGTTCTTTTATTACAGACTCAGCTTTCAATCGTTCTGTAATATCTTGAGCAATACCTAATATCATTTTATTTCCAAATAGCTCCATGGCTGTTATGGTAACCTCTACAGGATAAGTACTTCCTGTTTTCGTTTTATGGTGAGCTTGTATTTTAATATTTTCTCCAATCTTCAATTTATCCCAAATAATGCCTTTATCATCTCTATCATTCACATTTGGATCAACCTCACACATTCTCATTTTAAGGAGCTCTTCTTTCGTGTAACCAGTATATAATTCGCTTGTATCATTTACCAGCATAATATGCCCATCTCCTGCATGTGCAAATACAGCCATTGGAATATTATCAAGCACTGTTTGTATTGCTTGTCTACTTTCTATTAATGATTTTTCAGCCTCTTTTTGTAAAGTAACATCGTGAATGATAGATAACAACTTCGAGTTATTTTTATACTTAATAGGTGAACTATATACATGTACATCCCTAATCTCTCCTGAAGCCAATTTATGTTTAAAATCAAAATAATTTTTTCGCAGGGCTACCGCATCTTCCATTTCAGCCATTATTTCTTTATCAGAAAGAATATTGATATCAGAAATATTTTTAGATAACAACGTTTTCTTGCTATACCCATAAAAGTCAATTGCAGATTGATTTGCATCTTCAATCATGCCGGTCTTTGGATCTATCACAAGCTTTATGGTGCGATCTTGCTCAAAAATCGATCTAAAACGTAATTCACTTTCTTTTAATTGAGCTTCAGTAATTTTGTGTTCAGTAATATCCCTATTAATAGCTCTAATACCAATACATTTACCTTTACCATCATATATTTCCTGACAAATATGAGTGATCCATTTCGTTTCACCTTTTTTAGTAATTATTCTGTATTGAATAGGTTGAACAAAACCATCCTCGTCAACTTCGTGGATATGGTTCTCAAATATTTTTTTATCATCAGGATGTACAATTTCAGTTATTAGATTTTCATTTTCGAAAAACTCAGAAGCACCATAGCCAGTTATTCGCTTACATGAAGGAGAAACATATTCTATTTTCCTGTCACACCCTAAATAGATCTCACAATCGTAGTAAAAATCAGCGATCGACTTATATTTAAATTCGGAAAATTTCCTTTTTGGCCCCTGATGCTGCAAAAACATCTTTCGTAATAAAGAATTGTCTTTTTGTAATTCTTTAACTTTATCACTTAACTCTTCATATGTTGGTTTTCGGTTGGTCATAGTGGCAATTCATACAGGAATCAAATCAAAATTAAGAAAAAAAATAGTGAGATATCTAATACAACCTAAAAATCAGGTATATATACCTAAATCAAGTAAAATACCAAAACAATAATATTGAATAAAATCTATTTAGAGTGTATATTTATACCTACAAAACAAATTGACATGAAAAAACTTCTAATATTATCAACATTGATCCTGACTACCATTTTTATGTTCGGACAAAATGATCAGCTTATACTTAAAAAGTATAAAAGCAATAAGCAAAAGGTTATTGAATCATCTGAAACAATTAAAGTAATAACAAATTCAGGTAAAAGAATTAAGGGCAAATTCAATGTAATTGATGAAAAAACATTAGCTATTGGTGTAGATACGATAAAAATATCAGATATAAAGAAAATCAGATATCGCTCGATAGGTGGTATTATTACAGGTGGTATTATTGGTACTTCTGGGTTGCTCGGAGCTATTGGAGGAGCAGGAATCATAATATCAACCTCATCTGAGGGAGCATTAGCTGCTATAATAGGTGTAGTTCTGGGAGTTCCTGTATTAACAGCGGGAACATTGATCGCCACAACTGGAATATTGGTGGCAACTGTTGGCAAAGCGCATAAGCCAAAGAAATGGGAATACCGCCTGGTAAAAGCTAATTGACGTGGTTTATTATTAGATCTTAGATGCTAGATATTGGATTAAATTTTTAATTTTAAACATTAGGGAATTGTAAACAAAATACAGTTCCTTCTTTTTTTGATCTTTCTATACAAAATCTGCCGTTATGTAAAGTGATTAAATCATTCACAATTTGTAAGCCCAGACCAGTCCCCTTTTCGCCATGTGTTCCTTCTCTACTCAAATCTCGATCCCCTTTAAGTATCTCATCTAAATCACTTTGAGACAATCCAATACCAGAATCCTCAATTAATATAGTAAAGCCTTTCTCATCA
>PKTE01000243.1 GCA_002869335.1 Salinivirgaceae bacterium
GTAGTAGGATATGATTGGAATATTACAGAGCACATGCGCGTCAAAGCTGAGACATACTATCAAAGATTATTCGATATTGTTGTGGAGCAAAATCCTAGCAGTTATGCTTCTGTTAACGCAGGATCGCAGCAATATTTTATCCCAGATAGTCTTGAAAATGGTGGTTGGGGACAAAACTATGGAATTGAATTAACTGTAGAGCGTTTCTTGCACAAAGGATTCTACTATTTGGCAACGCTTTCATTGTTTGACTCTCAATATAAAGGTAGCGATGGAGAACGCCGCTCCACTCAATTCGATAGCGACTATGTATTCAATATTTTGGGAGGAAAAGAATTTGAATTATTTAAGAAAAAAGAGAGTCGTAAATTTCAACAATGGCTAAGTATTGATGTAGCAGTTACATCTGCAGGAGGGCAGCGATACACACCGGTTGACTTAGCAGCATCTATGGCAAGCGGGCAAACTGAATATGACTATGACAGAGCTTATACTGAAAAATTCGAAGACTATTTCAGAGCCGATGTACGTTTTGCCTACCGACTAGACGGTAAAAGATTTTCACAAGAGTGGGCATTTGATATACAAAACGTAACAGATCATAAAAACCCATTCAGCAAGCAAATTAACCTTGCTACAGGACAAGAAGAGACAACTTATCAGCTTGGTTTTTTTCCAATGTTTAATTATAGAATTACATTTTAGTAATATTAAGTCAGGTAGTTTTTCTGACTACCTGACTTAATATCATTTGTTGCTCAATTTGTTTTTAATATTTTTACACATATGTCAGAACAACCACATAAAATCAAAATACTATCATGGGGTGCCATATATGAATCACTCATTATTGCATTCGTTCTCACTTCGTTTTTTGGCATTCGAATGTTTCTATCAGACGATCCAAATTTCAGTTGGCAGATAGGTGTAACTTCTTTTATTTTTACCTTTTTGGTAGCCTTTTCAATTACAGCAGTTGATCATGCACTCGTAAATTGGTTTCAGGTAAAATTCCCCTGGCAAAAAGATAACGTAAAACGCATAACCATTGAGTTTGTAATTACATCAATTACAGCTGCAATCATTATTTCAATAATCTATTTCATTTTTCTTGCATTTAATAATGGCGTATGCATTGGTGGTCCTTTGGAAGTTGAATTAATGGATCATATGGCTATTGCGGTAATGATTAACCTCATTATGTTGGGAATAGCTGAAACAACCTTTATGGTCAAACAGTGGAAAGAATCCATTGTGCAGCAGGAAAAACTAAAACGTGAAAATGCAGAATCAAAATACCAGGCGCTGAACAACCAGGTTAACCCTCATTTTTTATTCAACAGCCTAAATACACTAACCTCTCTGATTGTGCAATCACAAGAACAATCATTGGAATTTGTACATCGTTTTAGTGCTGTTTATCGCTATGTATTAGACACTAGTGATAAAACAGTAGTTGAAGTTAACGAAGAATTGCAGTTTATTCACTCGTACCTGCATCTTCAAGAAGCTCGACATGGAAATACACTTAAAACAAATATCGACATCAAATCAGAAGACCTTACCAAGCTAATTCCTCCCCTTTCAATGCAGCTATTAATTGAAAATGCATTGAAGCATAATGAAATATCCAATAGCCACCCAATACATCTAAACATTTATACGAAAGACAATTACTTGATTATTGAAAACAATTTTCAACCTCGCAAAGAGAAACTGAACGACACTGGAAAAGGCCTAAATAATCTTAAAGAACGCTACCTCTATTTAGCTGAAGAAAAACCATTTTTCGGCATTATTGATGAAAAATTTATAGCAAAAATTCCACTTTTGGAAGATGAATAAAAATGGATGTTGATAGGCCCACTTACTTCAAATAGAAATGTATTACTTTATGATGATATTTCATTAAGCAAACAAACCCTCTATTCTCTCTTTCACATTCTCCATCAGCCATTGTGGTGTTGAAGTGGCGCCACAAATTCCTACGTGCAATTCATCTTCAAACCATTTTGGGTCTATTTCGTCAGCATTGGATACGAGCCAGGTATTGGGATTCGCTTTTTTTGCCACATTATATAGCATGCGCCCATTGGAACTATTTTTTCCGCTTACAAATACACACACATCATGTTCTTTCGCAAATTCATTAATTTCAGGCACTCGATGTGCTACTTTTCGGCATATTGTATCAAAAGCTATAACTTCTTTTTCAACATATACATTTAGCTCCTGCTTCATTTCATTAAAACCCTCCAATGGCATAGTAGTTTGGGAAAACATAATTACCGGCTTGTGAGGATCCAGTTTTAAAATATCTTCCGATTCAGATATAACAAAAGCTGTCCCATCGGTCTGTCCTACTAAACCAATTACTTCTGCATGTCCTTCTTTTCCATAAATAACA
>PKTE01000247.1 GCA_002869335.1 Salinivirgaceae bacterium
CGACCTCACCGATTAAAGCAGGCATCTTTTTCACATTTACCACCCTGATATTATGCATACTCATTTGAGGACTCTGGATGCGGTCTTTTGCTTCTGCTGAAACAACAATTTCATCAAGTAATTCGCCACTTTGCAAACCTAAAGAAACCAGCGTATCTTTTTTTAAATCAACACTTAAGCTCTTTGCACCATATCCTACAAATGAAAAAACAATCTTATGTTTACCCTTTGAAAGAGTCAAACTATAAAAGCCATATGTGTTGGATATTGTACCTTTAAGCGTTAGCGAGTCATAAACATTGGCTCCAATTATTATTTCGCCGGTCTGACTATCAGTTAAGTATCCACTTAAAGTATATTGCTGAGCTTGTATCCCTATTACTATCAACAGGAGTAGCAACAATAAGGTATTTTTTATCATCTAGCTAAATTTTCATCTTAAAGGTAACTTGTTTTTAAATATTTTTCAACAAATAAGCAATAACAATACCTAAATAATTACCAATGGCATAACCAATTAGGCCAACAGTAAGACCTCCTAAAATTAAATTTTTATTCCGAATTTTATTAGCCAACATAGGTACAAATGGCGGAGAGCAAATCAATGCAACAGAAGTCACCATAAGTAAATCTCCTTTTAATTTGAATAATTTGCACCATATAATATGCAAAAATAAACTTCCAAATACCACAAAACTAAGGTATTGTAAAATGTGTGGGGCTACATTTGTAAAAGAAAATATATCAGCCAAAGAGGCAACTCCAACACTAAATACATAGATAAAATACATACCTGTATCAAAAGCATAATTATTGGAATTAAGTCTTGGAATAAGAGAGGCCGTAATAGATAAGGTTGTAATTGAAAGTATTACTGTAAGCATATCTATTTTACTAAAGAGCACAAAAGAAATTCCGACTGAAATGGCCACAATTATTAATGACGCTGTAAAAGCAGAAAATATCTGAATCCACCTTTTACCTTTGTTCATTTCTTTATCGAAATATGCATCGTTTTCTTTAGATACTTTTGTAAACCCTAAGAACTTACCAAAAATTGGTTTCCCCAATGTGAAAATGACAAGCAGAAACAAACTAGAAAGCAATATATCATATGTATTGAGTAAAATAAAATGTTCTGGTGATACATCCAAAGCAGCTTGTATACTAGCCAAATTTGGTGTTCCACCTGTATATACTCCAATCAACATTCCTGAAGTTTTCCACATTTCCGGCTCGTTTCCTCCCCAAATCAGGTATCCTATCGCAACAGTTATAATTACAGCAAATAATCCACCAATCAAGCATTTTAATACTGCTCCTGTTGTTTTCATTAATGATCCAATTTTAATTGAAAAAAGCAGCATTGGGATAGCTAATAAAACAGCTACTCCTGAAAATGATTCCTGGAAAGAATGAAAAGAGTGATCAATAATTCCAATATTTCCAATTAATAGGCCAATAACATAAGCTAGCACTATACCTCCTATTTTCTTAAATATAGAATAATTGTCTACTAGAAATATTATAATTAAAGGAATCAATAAAAAGCTTACAGTTAAAAATATGTATTCGCCGGTTTCGCTCATGATATTTTTTTTATGGAAATCAAAAATAGCAATATATCTACGCTTGTTTAAGCAAAAAAGAAATATTATCTTTCCAAAAAGAGAAATTAAAATATGCGTTTAAATATTTTAGTACTTATAATCAGTCTATTACCTTCATTTCTATTTGGCAAAAATGTCATCGATTATGGACAGCAAAGCGAAATGGACATTACTGCGAAGGTAAAAGTATTTAAACCAGCCAAAGGATTTAGAGGAATTAATGATGTATTATACATTGATCATCTCTTTTACGAAAACGGCAAATCCCTTTTAGACATTACTTCACGTGACAGCCTTGTTTGGACAAAAATAACATTACGAAATACTAATAAATATCCTATAAGTTTACTTTTAGAATATCGAAACCCCAACATTCAGGAAATACAGTTTTTTATTAAAAAAGATTTTCTTTTAATTCACAAAAGAGAGTCTGGAACTCGCTTCCCCTTTAAGACTAGAGAAATTAAAAGTAGATTTTTTGTAAAGCAATTAATGCTTGAACCGGTGATAAAATATACCATTTTTGCCCGCATAAAGAACCATATGAACCAGGTTAAAATACCTATTAAGCTTTATGACCAACATGGCTTCAATATGCGTACATCATCAGATAATTTGCAGGCAGGATTACTCTATGGTATCCTTATAACATTAATGCTCACCGGATTGCTCTTTTTAATATTAAAATTTCAGATTAAGATTCAGCTTTTCTATATGCTTTACATGCTGTCATTTATCACATTGTTTTTCATGCTTGATGGTTATGCATTACAATATATTTTTAATGACAGGCCTTACGTTACGAGTTATATCATTAAAATATTTCCATTTATTATAATTGCATTATTCGCCATTTTAAGCCAGCAATATTTTAAGCTAATAGCTGAATCCTATACTTTTAATCGGATTATTTCAAGTATCATAATAATCAACTTAGTACTTTTTTCAGCATCAGCAATTTTCAGGTTTAACATACACGTAAGTATGTTTCTTATTTTGGTAATTTCATTATTACTTGTAGGATATTTGTTGTTTTACGGAAGTACTATACATGCAAAAGATAATAGTTACCAATACTTTAGATGGGCAATAATTTTAAGTTTACCCATCATATTGGCATTTGGGTTTCAGCATTATATGCCTGAAAGTGGATATGAAAAGTTTCATCTCATTATTAAGTTTCTCGTAATTCTTCAACTTAGTTTAGTCTCATTGTCATTATATAAAAGACTTCAGTTGAGTCATGAATCAACTCAGAAAGCGAATATTGAAAATCTTGAAAAGCTAAATGAGGTTATTGAGGAGCAAAATCAGATTTTAGAACAAAAAGTTAACGAGCGCACAAAGACTTTGGAATTAAAAAATGCTGAGCTTGAGGAACATATTTCAGAAAACCAGGCTATTACGGAGGAGCTTCATAAAAAACGGGATGAAATGGAGAAGCTAAATTTAGAATTAGAAACAGCATTTAAAAAATCCTCTGCAGACCACATCAAACTACATAAAGCTTTGTTGCAGAATGAGATGCAGCAGAAAAAACTTGAACAATCGTTTAAGGAGATTAGTGAGAAAAATGAAAAGTTAGAGATTCAAAATGAAGAGATTCAAACACAAAGAGATAAGATTCAAGAACAGCATCATCTTTTAGAAATTAAAAACAAAGACATTACTGATTCAATTATATATGCTGAACGTATACAACACTCCATTTTGCCTCCATTACAACAAGTAAAAGAAAGTTTTCCGGAAAGTCTGGTGTTTCTAAATCCAAAAGAAAGGCTTAGTGGTGATTTTTACTGGCTGGATTCCGTAAAAAAAGACAATGAAGTTTTCAAAGTAATATCAGCTATTGATTGCACTGGACATGGTATTCCGGGGGCACTAATGTCAATTATTGCCAAAGATGGCTTAACAGACGTTGTTTCGAGTCGAAAGATATATGAACCGGGAGAAATACTTAAGCAATTAAATACTGTAATTATTAATACACTTAATAAGGAAAGTGATGAGAATAATGCGAGAGACGGAATGGATATGTCTTTGGTAACTATCAATGAAAATAAAAAGGAAATAAAATTTGCCGGAGCACGCAATCCGTTGTATCTTTTCAGGAATAAAGAGCTTTCAGAATATAAAGGAAGCATTTTCTCTGTGGGTACAATGGACACAGAAGATATTAAAGTAAAATTTGAATCGGTTACAATCAATTATCAACCGGGTGACATTATTTATATGTTCTCCGATGGAATGCCTGACCAGTTTGGAGGTAGTAGAGGTAAAAAATTCAGATACAGTAGATTAAAAAACCTATTTCAACAAATTGTTGAATTACCAATGGAGCAACAAAATCAACGTATACAGGAAATATTTGCTAAATGGAAAGGCGATTTTGAGCAAATAGACGATGTACTAATAATTGGAATAAAACTGTAATAATAGAGCTGCATATGAAATTATATAGTTTGTCATCGGTAGCAGGTTCTTTCTTTAACGAAATGCCTGTTATCTATATATTAATTACTATCATTACAGGGCTTGTGATATGGCTTATTATTGAAAATATTAAAAGTCGAAAAAGTTCTTTTGGTTTAAGTATTTCATCAAATAAGTTCAGTACAAATCTATTAAACCGCTTACCCCTTCCCATTTTATACTATGATTTTTCATACCAAATACAGGGTATGAATAATGCAGCTAAAAAACATTTTACCAATTTAAATCTCAATGAAAAATTAAATAGCAATACTTTTGATCAGGTATTTATCAATAAAAACTTATTGAATTATCTTGATGAGATTATTGTAAATGAAACGCCTCAACATTTTCCGGTGTACATTAGACAAGATGAAAAGCTTTTTCATTATGACGCTACCATAATGATTTCAGACAATTCAAAAAGTCTGAACAAACAGCTCATTTTGATTCTTCAGGATACAACAACTTTACATAATCGACTAAAAAACATCGATTCACAATTAAAAGATAAACAAGAAGAGTTTACAAAAATAATTGCTGAAAGCAAAGAAGCAGAAGAACAAAGAGCAGAGCTTGAGAAAGCCTTTAAACATAGTAGTAAGCATCATATTCAGCTACAAAAAGCATTACTCGAAAATGAGCGTCAGCGTAAACAGTTACAAGAAGCTGTTGAGGTGATCAATAAGCAAAAAGAAGAACTTAAACATGCCAATGAAGAGATCAAGCATCATGCGCGCATGAAAGAGATCTTTTTTGCCAATACTAGTCATGAAATACGCACGCCATTGAATGCTATTATCGGATTTACAAACTTGCTTCTTAATATGGATCCCAATAAAAAGCAACTTGCCTATTTAAGAAATATTAAAGCTTCCGGTGATAATTTGCTTATAGTACTCAATGATATTCTGGACTTTTCTAAAATTGAAGCCGGGAAATTAACATTTGAAAAAATTTCCTTCTTATTGACAGAACAGATAGAACTGCTTATAAATACCATGAAAGTAAAAGCAGATGAAGGAAAACTGCACCTTGAATACTTTGTTGACCCGGAATTACCTGAAGTACTAATTGGTGATCCTACCCGCTTAAATCAGATACTTATGAACCTAATTGGCAATGCCATCAAGTTTACCGATCCAGAAGGTATTGTGAAACTGCGCATTTCTAAGAATAAAGGTAATAATAATAAAGTTGAAGTTAAATTTGAAGTTGAAGACTCTGGAATAGGTATTAGTAAAGAAAAAATTAGCAGAATCTTCAATAGCTTTACACAAGCTGAAAACGAAACGACACGTAAATATGGTGGTACAGGTCTAGGATTAGCCATCGTAAAGCAGCTTGTTGAACTTCAAAATGGAGAAATCTTCGTTAACAGCAAAGAAGGTGAAGGATCTACATTTACGTTTTTCCTCACATTCCCAGTTGGACGCTTTTCAAGTGTGCATAAGGCTGCCGAACATATAGAAAAACAGCTTTCTAATCCTGAATCAGTATTCATTTTACTTGCGGAGGACAATAAAATTAATCAGCAATTAGCTATAGACACTATAAAAAGTTGGGAGCAAAATGTAAATATTGATATTGCTGAAAATGGTAAACAAGCCATTGAATTGCTTCAAAGTAAAAGATATCACATGATATTTATGGATATTCAAATGCCTGAAATGGACGGTATAGAAGCCACAAAATATATTCGTGAACAATTTGCAGATGATTATAAAAGCATTCCGATTATAGCAATGACTGCTCACGCATTAAAAAATGAGCGTGACCATTTCATTAAAGCAGGTATTGATGACTATATATCAAAACCTTTTGCCCCTGAGGTACTGACGCAAAAGATTATTTTCTATGCATCTGAACAAGTGCAGGAGAAAGTGAAAAAAGGAGAACCATTTCAAACACTCCTGGAGACTGGTGATGATTCCGAAAAATCTGATATCGAAATCATTAGCAATTCTGATAATAATGACTTTAAATACCTTGATTTATCTTACTTAGACAAGTTATATAAAGGAGATATTAAACGAATAAAGAAAATACTTCAAATGTATATTGAATCTGTTAAGAATGAAGTAAACGAGGTAGTTACAAGCTATGAAAATAAAGAATACGAAATAACCCGGGCTAGGGCCCACGCATTAAAACCCAAAATGACATACCTCGGATGTAATGACTTATTTGAAAATGCTAAAAATATTGAGCAAACTATTAAACAAAACGGCGATATTATGCTTTTAACAGATGATGTTATTAATCTTAAGGATAAATGGCCATTGATTGAAGAAGAAATAAGAATATTTATCAATAATTAACATTTTATTGACTTGAATATTTTTTCACAATTCATAATTTTGTAATTAAAAGCTGAAAATATGAGTGATAAACATACTATTTTACTAGTCGACGACGATTTTATCTTCCTTGAAATGCTCAAAGAGAGCCTGGTAGATGATGATAAATATAATATTGTTGGATTTCAATCCGGAGAAGAGTGTTTGAATCACTTGCATCTAAAGCCGGATATCATTGTATTAGATTATTTTTTGAATAGTGAAAATCCTAATGCCAGAAATGGTCTTGATATTTTGAAAGAAATCAAGAAAAGAGATAGTAAGGTAAAAGTTATTATTTTAAGTGGACAGGAAGATGGAAATCTTGTTTATGACTTTGTTCGTGAGAATGCTGCTAATTACGTTGTAAAAGATGATAATGCTTTCGATAATATCAAAAAAGCTATAGAAAACGCCTTATAAAGAAATACAAACATAAAAAAAGCTCCGATGTCGGAGCTTTTTTTTATATCGTTTTTTTATTCTCTCATATCTATTATTTCTGCATCAGGAAACTCTTTCTTATCAAATGTAAACATATTGTTTTTAAGTTTCTGATCAACCTTAAAACTATCAATCGTTACATTAACCCTTGTTCCATCTTTAGCAAAGTATTTAAAGCCAACAATCTGTGTTTTAGCTTTATTTACATATAATTTTATTTTAAAGTACTCTTTCTTTGTATCAGTAGGTATAAGCTCAATTTCATGGCTTTTTTGGCCATTAAAAGGCTTTTCACCAGTATACAAGTATTTAAAACCTTCTTCATAAATAGTGAATACTTTCTGAGGATTGTCAAATATATTATCAGAATTTTCAGCCTCATTTACAGCAAATAAATTCACTTCCTGAACATCTGGCATATAGACCCATTTATTTTTTCCATTGAAAAAAGTAGTAGCGTCCATAAATTCAAGCTTGTACTTATCTCCTTTTTGCCATAATTTGCCTTTGTAAACCTCGTTCATGTTTGCCTCTTTATTAACGGCAGTTGAGGTGAAGTTAGCAACAATTGTTTTATGAGCTTTTGTAGTTTTAGACAGCTGATCAAGTATAGCTTTTGCTTGCTTATCTTGCTGCGCCAATGCTCCTGTAGCTATAATGAATAGTGTGATGATACTTACTATAAATTTCATACGAATATCTTTTAATTTCTATAATTTACTCAAATGTTGTTCCAAAGCGTACTCATCAGGAATTAAAACTTGTCTGGCTTTCGAACCCTCAAACGGGCCAACGATTCCCGCAGCCTCTAATTGATCGACAATTCGCCCTGCACGATTATATCCAATGGAAAATTTTCTTTGTATTAATGAAGTGCTTCCTTGCTGATGCACCACAATTAAGCGTGCTGCTTCTTCAAATAAAGCATCTTTTTTATCTAAATCAGCCATTCCAGGAGTGCTACTTCCCTCCGTTTGATACTCTGGCAACTCATATATATTTGGATAAGATTGTTGTTTATCAATATAATCCATTATTTCTTCAAGCTCAGGCGTATCAACAAAAGCACATTGTAAACGAATAGGTTCAGCTCCCGTAGAAATAAGCATATCTCCCCTACCAATTAGCTGATTAGCACCTGGCCCATCGAGTATTGTTTTAGAATCGACTCCTGAAATAACTCTAAATGCTATACGCGCTGGGAAATTAGCCTTAATTACACCTGTAATAATATTTGTAGTAGGACGTTGCGTAGCAATAATTAAATGAATTCCAATTGCTCTGGCTTTTTGCGCAAGTCTTGCAATTGGCATTTCAATCTCTTTTCCAGCTGTCATAATAAGATCAGCGTACTCATCCACCACAATTACAATATAAGGAAGATACCTATGGCCTTTATCAGGATTAAGTTTACGTTCAATAAACTTTTTATTATACTCTTTTAAACTTCTACAATGAGCATTTTTCAATAGTTCGTAACGGTCATCCATCTCTACCGTTAACGAATTAAGCGTATCAATAACTTTCTGCGTATCTGTAATAATAGGCTCTTCTGCATCAGGTACTTGTGCAAGAAAGTGCTTGCTTAGCTTGTTATAAAGCGATAGCTCAACTTTTTTAGGGTCAACCAATACTAACTTTAGCTCAGCAGGATGTTTTTTATAAAGTAAGCTTGTCAAAATCACATTTAAACCCACTGATTTACCTTGTCCAGTAGCACCTGCCACAAGTAAATGAGGCATTTTATGCAAATCTATTACAAACGTTTCATTTGTAATGGTTTTACCCATAGCCACAGGTAATTGTAAATCAGACTCCTGAAATTTCTTAGATGCAATTACGCTTCGCATAGAAACCACTTCAGGATTTTGATTTGGGACTTCGATACCAACGGTTCCTTTACCTGGCATTGGCGCAATGATACGTATTCCTAATGCTGCCAGGCTCAATGCGATATCGTCTTCAAGGTTCTTAATTTTTGATATTCGAATACCCGGAGCAGGAATAATCTCATATAACGTTACAGTTGGCCCAATAGTGGCCATAATTTTGTCAATCTGGATATTATAATTACCAAGGGTTTCGACAATCTTTAGCTTATTTGCCTCTAATTCTTCCTGCGATACACGCTGAGATGTATCATTTTGCTCAAATTTTGGCAATAAATCCAGTGGTGGTATTTTATAATTCTCCAAATCCAAACGAGGATCATATTTTCCAAGACGTTCTAGCGGAGTCGTTTTATCAACCATTTCTTCTTTAGCTCCTTCAGCGACTTACATTCCAACTTCATGGGACTTTTCCTCCTGATTCTCTGCAGGTTCTGAACTATTTGCACCATCCTCTTTTTTGGACTCATTAAAAGTTACATTTACATCAAGTAAATTATTATCAAAAGGAGATTGCTCTTGTTTCTCTGTAATATCCTCCTGGTTATTAAGAGTTTCATTAACCACTTCTTCTGCTTCTTCTATAGAGTCTTCGACTGTCTCTTCTTCTTCACCTGCATACTCTATTTCAAAAGATACATCTTGTTTTTCCTCTTTTTCCTTGGGATTACCAGGGTCTTCAACTACTTCATTTTCTGATTCATCCACTTGATTGGCTTCCTGCTCATCATTAATGTATTCGCTTTCATTTGTTGCTTCATCAGATTCCCCTTTTGAAAAATGATTGGATTTAAGCTGCTCAATACGATTCTTTAAATAAATATAAAGCTCTCGAAAACGATATACAACAAATACAAATGATAATAGCAACAACAACAAGATTGTTCCAGCTTTTCCAAGCAATGCATTTAACCAATGGCTCATATAATAACCATGTCCACCGCCAAGAATAAACCATTTATTTCCAAAAAAGTATCCTAAAAATGCGGAGACAAGCAATATAATTATAAGCGTATTTTTTACTGTTTTTAAAATGGGAAGCGGCTTAATTTTCCAAAATGAGAGTCCAATTATTATTGTAATTAGTATAAAACCAAATGAAGCTATACCAAACCATCTGTGAATAAAATAATTTGCTATTACAAAGCCGGCCTTACCTGCCCAGTTTTCAATGGAAATAGTTTGGTTGTTAATAATTTCATTAATTGAAAAGTCAAAAAGGCTTTGATCATCTTTCCATGTAAATAGGAATGATGTAAAAGCCATTAATGCGAAAAGTGAAAAAAACACGAACAATAAACCAGTTATTAATCGTATTCTCTCATCATTTAGAGCTACCTTTTTACGCTTTCTTCTAGTCTTCGCCATTAAAATATCAATTTAGCGTTTGCAAAAATATAAGATTTTCTGAAGAATTAAAGCGTTTACATCGCGTTAAGCTCATTAAAAAACTGATTCATTTCTTCTCTGGAAATTTCTTTATAATCTGAAGGTATTTTAAATACACTTTCTGGAAAGACCGTATCTCTGTAATTTTCAAATTCAAGTTGCAAAGAAAGCCCTTGTAAACTCATATTAAAGCGCATTAGAACACCTGGAATTTCTTTAAATGGATTATTTCTGTTTGGTTCTAGCACAGGAATATCATTCGTATAATAAAACAGATATTCAGAATTAAGACTATCAGCCATTTTAATTCTCACTTGTTTACACTTATATCCTTTAAAATCTATAGGTTCGCTTAGATATTCAATATTATCAATTTTTAAATCTTCAAAATCCAATGGTAACTCACTTAATGATCTGCGGTAATAGTATTTCTTATCTAAAAGTTTCATTAGTAGAACATTTGAACTATCGCTTAAATCTGAAATCTGAATGCTCTTAAAAACGCCCATCCACCCTTCTATTTGGGTTAAGATTTTACGGTCTTTGAAATAATATTCCATAGACGTTGGCATAAGATTTATCAGCGGATTATCTTCCTTTGATTGCTTATAAGTGATTTTATATTCTATTACGCCTTCATTCTTTTTTGCACACCCCACCATTAATGAAATGAAAATCAAGAACAAAACAGCATTTTTACAACTCCTCATTTTTTGCGATGTTAAGATTTTAAATATAATGATTCTTTCTGAGAGCGCATATCTATAAGAGAAAAAGTTAGCAAAATTTAAAGTTTTTTAATAGCTCAAAGTTCTGTTTTGATTTCTTGTTATTAAAAAAATTGCATTTAGAGTTATTTTGAAATAGAAATATTTAAAAACATATTTTCAGATTTAAAAATTTATTAGATTTGTGCTTTCGAAATTTAAAATGATAATAATTGTTTTCCGGAGAAAATATTATTCCGGAAGGCTTTTGTATTTTCTAAAATAAACCAAAATATAAATATTGACTATGAAAAAGTTAGCAGTAGTTGCACTTGGCGGAAACGCTCTTCTGAGAGGAAACCAGGTTGGGACCATCGAAGAACAGGAACAAAATACATTTGATACACTTGAAAATATAGTGTATATGATTAAAGATGGTTATGACATTATCATTGGCCATGGTAACGGACCTCAGGTTGGAAACATCCTAATGAGAAACGATGCTGGTGAAAACATGTATAACATACCACAAATGCCTTTAGATATTTGTGTGGCTGATTCACAAGGTGGAATTGGATATATGATTGAGCGCACGCTACGTAACGTTATGAAAAAGCATGGTATCGATAAAGATATAGTTGTTGTAGTAACTTCTGTGGTAGTTGATAAAAACGATCCTGCATTTTCAGATCCACAAAAGCGCGTAGGAAAAATCTACACCAAAGAACAAGCAGACCAACTTGCTGCAGATAGAGGTTGGGAATTTAAAGAGGAAGTTAAAGCTGACGGTGGTTGGAGACGCGTAGTGCCTTCACCTAAGCCAATCAGCATTATGAATGAAAAAACCATCGAAAAACTAGCCCGCGAAGGAAATATCGTAGTAGCTGTTGGTGGTGGCGGTGTACCTGTTTACCTTGACGAAAACGGTGATGTACGTCCAGCTGAAGCTGTTATTGATAAAGATGCAGCCTCTTCTCTACTAGGAGCAAGAATCAAAGCAGACGAGTTCTATATCTTAACTGATGTACCATACGTTTATATCAACTATAAGAAAGAAAACGAAGAGAAAAAAGAGTTCTTATCTATAGCTGATGCTGAGAAATATATGGAAGAAGGCCAATTTGCTAAAGGTAGTATGGCTCCTAAAATTCAGGCATGCATTGACTTTGTTAAAAAAGGGGGACATAAAAGTGTAATTACAGAGAGTACAAAACTTGAAGATCGCACTTACGGTACTAAAATTACAATGGAATACGAAGATTAATTATTAGTATTTAATGATTAATTGTTAATTAATAGATAAAATAAACAACATAAAATTTATAGTTATGGCTTACAATTTAAGAAACAGAAACTTTCTAAAACTTTTAGATTTTTCTCCAAAGGAAATCATATTTCTATTGGATCTTTCAGCTGATCTTAAAAAAGCTAAATATAGCGGAACTGAACAACAAAGATTAACAGGCAAAAACATAGCATTGATCTTTGAGAAATCATCTACTCGTACACGCTGTGCGTTTGAAGTAGCAGCCTACGATCAGGGAGCTCATGTAACTTATTTAGGACCATCAGGATCACAAATAGGTGGAAAAGAATCAATGGCTGATACAGCGCGCGTATTGGGTCGCATGTATGATGGTATTGAGTACCGTGGATTTGGTCAGGAAGTTGTTGAAGAACTTGGAAAATATGCAGGTGTACCTGTTTGGAATGGTTTAACTAACGAATTCCACCCAACACAAATCTTAGCTGATTTCCTTACTATGATGGAGCATTCAGATAAGCCTTTACACCAAATCACATTTGCTTATGTAGGAGATGCTCGAAATAATATGGGTAACTCACTAATGATTGGTGCAGCTAAAATGGGTATGAAATTCCGTTCTGTTGCTCCAAAAAGTGTACAGCCAACTGATGAACTTGTAGCTCAAGCAAATGCAATTGCAAAAGAAACAGGTGCTGAAATTATCGTAACTGACAATGTTAACGAAGGTGTTAAAGGTTGTGATTTCATTTATACTGACGTTTGGGTATCAATGGGTGAGCCAGACGAAGTTTGGAAAGAAAGAATTGAATTATTAAAGCCTTACCAGGTGAACAAAGCAATGATGGATGCTACTGGAAATCCAAAATGTAAATTCATGCACTGTCTGCCAGCATTCCACAACAAAGAAACTAAAGTGGGTGCCGATATTTACAAAAAATTTGGTTTAGACGGAATGGAAGTTACTGAGGAAGTATTTGAATCAGAAGCTTCTATTGTATTTGACGAAGCTGAAAACCGTATGCATACTATTAAAGCTGTAATGGTTGCTACATTAGGTCAATAATAAAACCTAATATATAAAAATGAAACGGTCTCATATTTTTGAGGCCGTTTTTTTATTGCTATTTTTGAATATGGACAAATTAATTCAAAATATTACAGAAGCATCAGGAAAGGGTATAAATGTGCTTGATTTTCAATTTATGGAGCATGATATATTAATTCCTGATCTTTCAGATAATAACCGAGAACTTGATACTATCGATTTAGATAACGCTTATGAGTTTGGAAAATGGTTGACTCAAAAGATGGCAACTAACAGTAAAAAAATTGCTATAGGCGGCTATGGCGAAGACCGAGTGGTATATAAGCGAAGTAAGCATTTTGGACAAGGCCCTGACTCCCGCTCTATTCACCTTGGTATAGACCTTTGGATAGATGCCGGAACAAAAGTTTTGGCACCTTTCGATGCTGAATTACATAGCTTTCAAAATAATGACAATCATGGTGATTACGGTGGAACCATTATTTTAACTCATAGAATTAATGGTGAATCGTTTCATACCTTATATGGACATTTATCGTTAAAATCACTTGATGGAAAAGTTGAAGGAATGAAAATCAGAGCTGGAGAGGCGTTTGCCGAGCTTGGCGCTCCTGAAGAAAACGGTGGTTGGCCTCCTCACCTACATTTTCAGGTTATTCGTAATATGGGCGATAAAAAAGGAGACTTTTATGGTGTGGCCAGTCCTTCAGAAAAAGAGGAACGGTTGTATCAGTGCCCGAATCCGAATTATATATTGGGTTTAGACCTGTTGAAAGATTAAAGAATAAAGTAAAAAGATTAAGATTACGTGTGAAATTGATCTTGGCTCTTTGCTATTAGCTTTTTACTTTTGAACCATTAAGAGATTAAAATTCATTAAGAGGTGTTTTAATGATGGGCAATTTTGTTTTTGAATTTCTAGCTACTTATTACTTTTAGCTTATTTTACGCAGAGCACGCAAATAAATCGCAAAGATCGCAAAAAAACACTCCAAGCCACTATGGTTTTCAGTTCTCTTAAGTCTCTTATTTCAACAAGTTATCAAAGCATCTTCACTCCAAACTCAATACTCTAAACTCATTACTGCTTACCCTCCTGCTTTCTTCACATTGTAACCTTCTTTCGAGAGAATTTCAACTATTTTGTCTCTAAAATCGCCCTGAATAATAATTTCTCCATCTTTAGCGCTACCTCCCACACCACATTTGGTTTTAAGCAGTTTTGCAAGGTCTTTTAAGTCATCGTCTGACCCAATAAATCCGGTTACCAAACTTACCTTTTTACCTTTACGTTGTTTCTTATCTAAAAACACCTTAAGCTTTTGATTTTCTGCAGGTAATGTCTCCTCTTGTTCATTTCCTTCTTTTTCGTAATCAAAATTATCTCCTGTTGAGTATACTACTCCTAATCTTTTCTTCCAATCATTGTAGCTCATTGTTTCAATGTTTTATGGTTATTGCGTTGAATTATGTTTATTGCTTTGTTTTCTGTAACGTTTTCAATTATTTAAGAATTCAGAATGAAGAATAAAGAATATAGAAATGTATAGTTACTCACTCGCATAATCTGCCTTTTGTATTCTATCTTCTACATTCTTTTCACAATCATTACTGTCGCTTCTATTATTCCTAAACTAAATGTATTTTTATCTCCTAGAAACTTACTTTTGTGC
>PKTE01000028.1 GCA_002869335.1 Salinivirgaceae bacterium
AAAATGTATAAGGATAATGAAAACACTTATGCAGCTATCTATAAAGGGATTTGTGAAAAGAATAATGCCTGGGCAAAAGCAAGAGGTTATGAAGGCACACTGCAGGCCAAATTAGAAGGTAATAATATACCTGTAAGTGTATATGAATCGCTCATTAAAACTGCCTACGATAATGTAGAGCCTTTACAGCGTTATATGAAGCTCAGAAAGAAAATGATGGGGCTTGAATCAATGCACATGTATGATTTAAGTACAAAACTTTCTGATTTCAAAAAAGAGTACACTTTCGATGAAGGAGTTACTCTAGTGAAAAATGCTGTTAAACCATTGGGCGATGATTATTACGAAAAACTTAGCAATGCTACCGAAGGTGGTTGGATAGATGTTTATGAAAAGCCTAATAAAACATCCGGAGCATTTTCTGCAAATGTATATGGAGTACATCCTTACATCTTAATGAATTGGAATAAATCATTGAACCATGTTTTCACGTTAGCGCATGAGCTTGGCCATTCAATGCATTCAATTTATTCCAATGAGAATCAACCATATGCTACTCATAGTTATACGATCTTTGTGGCAGAAGTGGCTTCAACTTTTAATGAGCAATTGCTTTTAAATCAGATGATTGAAGATGCTAAAACATCAGAAGAAAAGATTGCCTTGTTACAGCAAGATATTGAAAATATTTGGGGTACATTCTATGTGCAATCTCTGTTTGCTGATTATGAATATCGTGTACATAAATTAGTGGAGCAAGGTCAGCCTGTTACAGCTCAAGTGCTCAATGGAATTATGAATGATTTGTATACGCATTATTACGGAGATGCTGTTGTTCAGGATGAAATGAGTAATGTAAAATGGGCAAGAGTACCACACTTCTTTGGTATGCCATATTATGTTTATCAATATGCAACTTCATTCTCAGCTTCATCAGCTATTTATATGAACTATAAAAATGCAGGTAAAAAAGATCAGAAAGAGGTTATTGAAAGATATAAAACGCTTTTAAAATCAGGTGGAAATGATTTCCCTGTAAATCAACTGCAAATGGCAGGTGTTGATTTAACAACTACTGACCCTTTTAAAGCAGTTGTAGCACAAATGGATGAATTAGTAACAACTTTAGAACAGGAGTTAGAAAAGTTGTAGTAGATTTGATTTGAATATTTCAAAAGGGTTGCAGATTCTGTAGCCCTTTTTTTATGGAAATTCCCAATCACAAATTATTGGTAAAAAAATCAAAAAGGTATGTTAAAACGCTATACAAAAAAGTTTAATCAACCAACTAATTTATTAACTCGAAACTCGAAACTCAAAACTGTTCTTCTACATTACCATTAAATTACAACCTCTGATTTCACTTTCATCAAATCGTCCTAATATCTCAAAAGAGCCATCTTGATTTATATTTCCAATGTCGCTAGTTTGAATGAAAGCGCATGAATATACATTGGCTAAATCAATAATATTTACTCCTCCTTTACCATATTCCATGCAATGTAAAGGATTATAGAAATCGTAAGGTAGAACTTTCATCCAGGGTGGCGTTTTATATATTCCATTTCCGAAACTGTAGGCTTGTGATAGCAGTTCAGTCATTCCATATTCTGAATGGATTGTATCTACTCCAAAGCTTTGTGTAAGTATTTGATGGACTTCCTGACGAATCATCTCTTTTCTTCTGCCTTTCATACCGCCAGTTTCCATTATGATCGTATTTTTCAATGAAAATTGAAACTTCTCTGCAAAATCCAATAAGCCAAAAGTTACGCCCAGTAAAATTGTTTTAATTTTTTTAGCTTCATTTTTTTTAATTATTGTGGCAAGTTCTTCGTGGTTATGCAAATAGAATCCACTGTCTTTATTATTACTTAATTGGATTAACTTATCAGCCATATATACTAATGATGAACCCTCGCGCTCAAGATAACCGGGTAGCAAGGCCAAAATGCAATAATCAGTTGGATTTCCATAAAATAATCTAAATGCTTCCAAAAAGCTAGCTTCATAAATACTTAAATCTTTCACATAATGCGATGAGGGGGTATTTCCGGTTGTGCTACTCGAAGTGAAAATTATTTCAAATTCATTTGAACAAGTAACTCTTTGAGATTTAAAAAACTCAACTGGCATAAATGGAATGTCTGTTATAGATTTTATTTCATTAATATCAATGTTCAAAGCTTCAATAAACTTTTTATAAACCTGGTTTTCATTTGCTTAAAACTGAAATAGCTGAAGTGCAAGCTCATTAAGATCAATAGTATCTTGCGCTATATCGGAAAAGTTAAATTGTGCATCCATGATAATAAATTGTGATGCAAAATTATTAAAAATTGACTTCTTACAGATTATTTCGTAAATTAATACGTT
>PKTE01000257.1 GCA_002869335.1 Salinivirgaceae bacterium
GTTTATGTTTTGTGCAAATAAATGCATTAAAGCTCCTTCTTTAGGACTAAGCTTTTGTTCGTCGCCATTATAGTTTAATAACCTTCTGGAAACATGATATTTATATTCTCCTACCTGAAGTTCTTGTTCATCTTCTTGTGATATGCTTTTCCTACGTAATATGGCTTTAATTTTAAATAAAAGTACTTCTGAATCGAAGGGTTTTGTAATATAATCATCAGCCCCAATCTTGAAACCTTCTAATATATCTTCCTTCATAGATTTGGCTGTCAGAAAAATAAAAGGAATATGCGGATTAATTTTTCGTATGTTTTTAGCAATAGTAAAACCATCAGTATGCGGCAACATTACATCTAAAATGCAAATATCAAAGGGCTGACTTTTAAATACATCGAGGGCTTCTTTTCCATTGTTCACCCAGTTGACGACATATCTGTTCATTTCAAGATATGATTTTAGTACTGTACCAAAATTAATGTCGTCTTCAACTAGAAATACTTTAAATACTTTCATTTTCGTTGGTTTTAGAGGTAACTAAAGGTAATTTTATTGTAAATGTTGATCCTTTGTGCACTTCGCTTTTTACAGAGATTTCTCCGTTTAGTTTATCAATTACAGCTTTGGTATAACTTAAACCAAGTCCGAATCCCTTTACATCATGTACATTGCCAGTTGTGGCGCGATAAAACTTCTCAAATACATGTTTAACAGTATCTTTATTCATTCCAATACCATTGTCTTTTACTTCAAGAATCGCATATTTATCAAGCTTTTTAACTTGAACGTTAACTTCAGGCTCTTTTTTAGTGTATTTAATAGCGTTATCCAGCAAATTATAAATCACATTAGCAAAGTGATCTCTGTCGGCTTGTATGAACAAATTGTTTTCAGTAGCCTTAAATGTGAGTTTTCCATTGTGCTCTTCAATACGAAATAATTGATTATCACATACATCCTGTACAAATTCATTTAGCTCCAACTGCTCCATGTTGAGTGAGAACTCATTTTTATCGACTCTTGCCATTTGTAAAATTTGTTCAACATGTTTATGCATACGCTGACTCTCTTGCTTAATTATTTTGGTAAAACCCAGTGCTGATTCATTCACACTTTTCGACATAGCATCTGTGGCCAGTGAGATAGTAGCAATAGGGGTTTTAAGTTCATGCGTCATATTATTGATGAAATCATTTTTAATTTCAGAAACTTTGCGCTGCTGAACGATTGTACGCACAGTTAAATAATAGGCTAGTATTATTATTAATGTGAATAAGAGTGACAGAATTAATAATAATTGGATAGAATGTATGAGCCAACTATTTTTTTCGGGAAATTGTAATAATAATCTAGGGCTTTTACTTACAATGTCATTTGGAAATATTTCTGCAATATATTCAGTGTCAATTTTTTTTATGTCAAATGCTTGTGACATAAGTGCTGCTTCATCCTGATGAGCTGGTATCACAGCATATTCCATTGGAGTTTCAATATTAAAATTTCTTTTCTCAGCATGCAAAATTGGCTCTAACTGACTTAAATAAAGTCTTTGTTTAAGAGGGAGTTGTTTTACTTCAGCTTCATAAGTCATCCATTGTTGGATGTTTTGCATTTGACTAGCAGGTGCAGGTATTTGATTATCAATTTGCTTCTGTAGTGAATCAAATTGATTTAAAAACTGGTTTAATTGCCCTCCAATAGGACTTGACTTTGCAATCTCCCTGAATTGCTCCATCGATCTTTTACGCATACCATCAAAAAGAGAATCAATATGAGCTTTGCCATTGGCATTTACAGTGCTATATTGATGAGTTACAGTGGGTCGTAAAGTATAAACAAATGCAAGTTCATTTCGAGCTGTTTTTTGCACTACACGGTTAAGCATAGCAAACACTCGGGCATTGAACTGGTTTTCGTTTTCAGTAATAGTATTCTTGATCCAGAGCATTTGAACCGTAATAATACCTGCCAGTGCAAAACTTAATAGGGCGATTATATATTTTATCTGTCTCTTTTTCACATTCAATATTTTATAAAAGAATATATCCTTTTAATTAGCATGCTTTAAACTTTTAAACCAGCTATTTTGCTTTGTACAAATCTAACACCTATTTTCCTCTCAAAATAGCACTTTAACCTTTTTTTAACCCTTTTTAACCGATGCTTAACCTATTGTATATCAGTTTTTAGGTAGTTTTGTAATGACCTTTTAACCCAAAACCTGAAAAATGAAAAATTTAAAATTTTTCTTACTAAGTACATCGCTATTGCTTCTGTTGCAAATCACATTTGCGCAAAGCAAAAGCAAAACTATCATTATTAAACAATATCAGCAAGACAATGGTGAATGGAAAACAGATACTATTGGAAATTTTGATCTTAGTAAAATGCTGAATTTTAAGTTTGATATTGATCAGCACATTCAAAGAAATATTGCTCATATAGATAGCCTTATTCCTGACAAGTCAAAAGTAGACAGTATGATGGCAACTATAAATGAGCAAATGAAGTCACTAGATAAATCTTTGGATGATATGACAAGGCTAATTGCAGCAAAAGTACCAAAGGCTCCTCAAATCAGGAGTAAAATAGATAGTTTGATAAAAGCAGAAATTGGTAAAACCCAAATTAAAATCATTACAGGGAATAACTCAAAAAAAGTAATGCTTGTCAATGGCAATAAGATTGAAATTATACAAGACAAAGATAAAAATACAATCACTGTTGATTATTATAGTGATGAATCTGGTGAGTTTTCATTACAATTAATGACTGAAGAGGAGAGCGTTTTATACGAAAAGAAAGAAGAGCTCTCGCCAGGGAAGTATTCATTTACATTTTCAACAGATGATTATAAATCAGGACATTATCTGATCAAAATACAACATAATCACTTATTTTTATTAGAACAACTGCAGATAATGCACAATTAGTTAAATGTTTGGTTCAAAAGCCCGGGTAGTGCCGGGCTTTTTTTATGCGACAAAACCATTAATTAACTGATCAAAAAGTTTTTGAAATAAAAAAAATATACTATTTTTGCAGCCCGTTAAACAAACGTAATTATTAATTTAAATTCATTTAAAATGAAGAAACAGTACGAAACCGTTTTCATTGCAAATCCCGTTTTGTCTGGAGCACAGATGAAGGAAGCGGTTGGTAAGTATCGTGATATTATCACTTCTAAAGGAGGAGATATCGTGCACGAGGAAGACTGGGGACTTCGCAAGCTTGCCTACCCAATTCAGAAAAAATCAACTGGTTTTTATCACCTTATCGAATTCAAAGCTGAAGGAGATATGATTGATAAATTAGAGGTTGAATTTCGTCGTGATGAGCGTATCATGCGCTTCTTAACTGTAAGCCTTGACAAATATGCTGTAATCTACAACGAGAAGAAAAGAGCTAAAAATCAACAAGCTAACGAAAAAAAGGAGGAATAGATCATGGCACAAAAAGATGATATTAGATATTTGACTCCACCCTCAGTGGAAATTAAAAAGAAAAAATATTGCCGTTTTAAGAAAAACCGCATTAAATATATCGATTACAAGGATCCTGAGTTTTTGAAAAAATTCTTGAACGAGCAGGGTAAAATCTTACCTCGCAGAATTACAGGTACATCACTTAAGTACCAACGTAAACTGTCTGTTTCAATAAAGAGAGCTCGTCACTTGGCCTTATTGCCATATGTAACTGATATGATGAAATAATAAAATATCGAATTATGGAAATTATTTTAAAACAAGATATACCTAATTTAGGTCACGCTGATGATATTATAGAAGTAAAAGATGGTTACGCTCGTAATTACCTTATCCCAAAAGGATTTGCTATAATTGCAAACGAATCAGCGCTGAAAATGCACGCAGAAAACAAACGTCAGCGTGCACATAAAGAAGCTAAGCTTATTGATGAAGCTAAAGCTCTTGCTTCACAAATCGAAAACAAAGAGATTAGTATCGGTGCTAAGACAAGTACTTCTGGTAAGATCTTTGGTTCTGTAAATACAATTCAAATTGCTGAAGCATTACAGAAAAAAGGATTTGAAATCGATCGTAAAAACATTTCTATTGTAGGTGATTCAGTTAAAGAAGTAGGTAAATACAAAGCTACTATTAAATTGCACCGTGAAGTTTCAGTAGAGATTGATTTTGAAGTTGTATCAGAATAAATTACAATCTGAATATACATCAAGGCTGCCATTATTGGCGGCCTTTTTTTTGGGTTATATCCTTGTTATAAATATTTTGATTTACAATTATCATATAAATAAATGTTAAATTAATTTTTATAAAAGTACTTTATAAAAACATTATTTACCTTTACACATGGCCATGCTATTAAAAAATCTCATTTGTGCCCTGTTTTTATCCTTCATTGCAGGCAATTTATATGCGCAAGATGAAGCTTTAGAAACATTGATTATTATAGGAAACAAACAAGTTGATACTTCAATTATTGAAGTGTCAAAGTCTGATTTTTTAAGTGTTGGTAAAATTAAAACTAATCAAAAAGGAAGGTCAGTAAACAGCTATAATTTTAGTATGTTTGCACTTGGAAATAGTATTAAATGTGCAGTTAATGACAGTATGTTTACAACAAAACTCAGAGAAGCTGTACTTGACGAAAAGATAAATTATCGATATATCAATATTGAAGGTGTGCAAATAATTGATAAAGATGGAAATATATCAATACCTAAAGTAGATACTGTAAAAGTTAAATTTATATATAGATGAAGCAAATAATTGTCGCCCTTTTTATAGCACTTAGCCTACAAGGGTTTTCACAAAATAACGATTACTCAAGAAATCGATGTCTGGAATATCACAAAAATCATTGTGAACGATCAACCAACAAGTATTATCAGATAAATTCAGAGTCACGCAGCGGATTATTTCATAAGGGACAGAGATCAAGAACGTTGATAGAAGCTTTTAACGGACGAGACTATAGAATCTCTATTTGCCATGATGACGTATTCTCTAAGCCAATTATTTTCAGAATTATTGATAAATCTCGTGACGAGGTACTTTACGATAATACAGAAGACAATTTTGCACAGGACTTTGAATTTACAGTTACTTCTACTGTTGAACTATGGGTTGAAGTTGAAGTACAGGGAGAATCACCTTTAACCACAACAACTCACAATTCTATCATTAGGAGAGATTCTGAAGTTGGTTGTATTGGATTGTTAATTGAATTTATGGTAACTCCAAGGAAGGGATTTTAATTTGCCTCATTAATTCATAAAATGCTGCTTGAATTTACCAATAAGATTAAACTGTTATTAATAGCATCTCTGCTATTAGGAATTACACATAAAAGTCAGGCGCAAGAATGCGTTAACTTCCATAAGAAATACTGTATTTCATACGAAAAAGATGGCTATGCTCCTTTAATCGAAAGTAGAAGCTTTCAGTTAATGAAAGGAGAGTATGTAAATCAGGATCTTACATTTAATAACGGACAGGATTATCATATTAATGTAGCTGTGGATGATATGTTTGGCAACCGACTTTACATGCAGATTATTGATTTAGACAAAAATAAAGTGCTGTATACAAATACTGAAGACAACATGAACCTTAATTTAGAGTTTTCAGCACTTGAAACAGTAAATGTTAGAATTACCTTAGAGACTCCAGCCAGTAATTCAGAATCTACTTACGAAGTAAAAGGCTGCCTGGGTTTACTTATTGAAACCAGACCAACACCTCCAACCGGATTTCTGAAATAAAGTTACTATATCTATTTTTGGAGATAGGTGAAAAGCTCCTCAGCCATTTCAGTCGTATTGATTCTCAAAGCACAATCAAATGTGCCTAAAGGACAGTCTTTTTTACCATGTAATCCACAAGGGCGACATTCTAAATCTTCGCTCACTTGAATAATTCTGCTATCGGTAGATAACGGACCAAACCCAAATTCCGGAACTGTTGAACAAAAAATAGCCCGAACAGGTGCATTAGAAGCAGATGCTAAATGGAGTGGAGCAGAGTCGTTTACATAATTCATAACAGCTTTTTTCATTATTGCTGCTGATTCTATGAGTGAAACTTTACCACAAAGATCAACAATAGAATGGTTTAGGCATTCTTCCTTTAAGCTTTCTGCTATAATACTATCATTGGGCGCTCCAAGCACTATTATTTTAAGGTCGGTAGGCAATTTTAGTAAAAACTCCACCCATTTCGATTTAGGAAATTGTTTGGTATACCATACTGAAGCAGGAGCAATGCATATATAGGCATCATTTATAAATGGTTCAACTATATCTGGTAAATCTTTAGGAAGATTAAGTATTGGCATTTCATACTTGTCGTCAGTAAAAGCTGTAATTAGCTTCTGATTACGCTCTACTTCATGTTTTCCGCTTCCTATAACATGCTCAAAGGATTTGTTAAACGCAAAGGACAAAGGATTTTTATTATATCCGACTGTATAATTCCCTTTACTAAAGGCAGTCATCAATCCTGATGAGAAGAATCTCTGCAAATTTATAACAAGATTATATTTTTCTTTGCGAATGGCACGAATCAGTCGTATAAGATTTTTGGTTTTTTGATTTTTTTTATCCCAAATCCATACATGATTGACAAATGGAAGGTTCTCGACAAGTCCTTCATTTCCTTTTCTGACAACATAATCAATCTTAGATTCAGGATGATAAGTTGCCAGTTTTTTGCCGACAGCAGTCGATAGTATTACATCACCAATAAAGGCAGTCTGAATCACTAATATTTTTTCCACAATTCAATTCTAGTTTAAAAGTGCATATTGAACCAAGTTGGCACCCATTTGTAATGCCTCTGTGTGCTTTTCTTGACTATCATTGTGCACACTAGGATCTTCCCAACCATCGCCCAGGTCGCTTTCATAAGAGTAAAAAAGAACAACCCGACCTTCATGAATTATAGCGAAACCTTGTGGCGGTTTACCGTCGTGTCGGTGAATTTTTGGCAACCCGTTTTTGAAACTGTACTTTTGATGATATATTTTATGCTCAAAAGGTAGCTCTACCAGAGCTTTAGCTGGAAATATTTTTTTTATCTCTCGCAGTATATAATCATTCATTCCATAATTATCATCAATGTGAAGAAAACCTCCGGAAAGCAAATATTCTCGCAGGTTTCGGGCTTCGCTTTCAGAAAAGAATACATTTCCATGTCCAGTCATATGCACATAAGGCACATTAAATATATCGATACTACCTGGATCAATCTCTTGATATTCAGGATTTAAATTCATTTTAAGATTTAGATTGCAAAACCTTGCCAAATTGGGTAGTGCAGTGGGATTAGCATACCAATCGCCACCACCATTATATTTAAGCAAGCCTAAACGTAATTGCTGACCATTAACCTGATAAAGGCCAAGTATAATAAATAAAATTATAAGTCTAATCTTCATCATATTGCATTGAAATTATTTGAGTAGCAACGATTCCGGCGGTCTCAGTCCTTAATCTGCTTTTTCCGAGACTCACAGACTGGAAACCATTTGATTTAGCATATTCGAACTCTTCGGAACTAAATCCACCTTCAGGACCTATAAGTACAATTGAATCCTTGAACTCACCTTTAAGTTTCGCTAAATTTGGTGATTTCTCACCTAAATAGGCCATATATTTGTTACAATCTACAACTTTAACTACATATTCTTTTAGATCCATCAAAGGCATTATTTCGGGCTTCCAAGCCTTTTTTGATTGTTTCATAGCAGATAGAGCTACTTTTTCCAATCGATCCATACGGATATGCTTTCTTTCAGAATGCTCGGTTATAATAGGTTGAATTTTTGTAATTCCAATTTCAGTAGCTTTTTCAATGAACCATTCAAATCGATTAATATTCTTAGTAGGCGCTATACCTACTGTTAATGAATAGGATAGAGGCATTTCCTTAAAAACCTCAATATCCATAAATGAAATACTATTGGCACTAATATTATAAATAGTAGCATGAGCTATTTTACATAAACCATCAGTTAATATAATTCGTGTTTTAGACTTAATTCTTAACACTTTAAATATATGAATGATTTCCTCTTTAGCAAGTTTTATATTGCCAGAGTCAATAGCTTCAGCATAAAAATAATACTCAGTTATAGATTTAACTTCATTCATTACCAGGTTACTATTTTTGATCTTGCTTCTCTTCATTTACACCTTTGGGAGTAGTTCCTTCATTATTTTGCTTATCTCCTGTATTTCCATTGTCTTCCTGATTATCATCTGTCTCTTTTTCAGCATCATAATACATGTCTAAATACCTGTTTTTATCGTTCATAGAACCAAGATAATAATAGAATTTAGGCTGACCTCTTTCCACATCCTGCTTTCTGTGGCGTGCTTTAAGTTCCTGAATCATCTCATTAAACTTTTTATCAGAAGACACTGCAAGCATTATTCCTCGTTTATAACGGAAGAAATACCAATAATCGGGGCTAAATTCAAGATAAATAAAGAAATAATCACCAGTACGGCTGGTTCCTGTCTGAATAGCACCTTTAACAAACTTGTTAACCTGAACATCCAGTATACTTGTGATTCCAATCTTACCAAAGGAATGGAAAGTTCCATCTTTTTGGTTCCATTTAAGGCTTAAGTTTGAAAAGACAAATGTATGTTTTAGTTCATCTGGGAATTTCTTATAAGCCCCAAATAGTTTTTGTTCATTTAATAATTGGTCTGTTAATTTTTGACCCGCCATTTTACTAATGCCATCATAATACCTATCAGACAGCATATTAACAGTTTCAAGGCCATTAAAGCTTTTCAATGTATCAGCCATATACTGAATGGCATTTTCCGTAAAGAAGAAATCAACAGTAGTGAATAAATCTAGTATTAACTCATCACGCTCATTATTATAATTTGCCTTTCCATGATTATTGAATTTAACCTGGCCATAATCACCTGTAAGTGAAATATCACCTTCACCATACATATTGCAACTCTCAGAATAATTGGAGATTAAATCAAGCAGAGTATCTGGATTTTCGAATTTAGCAAGTGGTGCAATCTCATATTTTTTACCACTTTCATTGTATCTTAAAAATCCTGTGGCAGTTGTAATATATTTATCTGTGTAATGATGACGAGGAGTGAAGAAACGTTTTAATATGTGAATTGAATCATGCTCTAGCATAATTCCTTTATACAATCTTTTCTGATTGATATCTGTTGTAAGAGAGTCAATTGGAATTAAAATCGTATCAGGATTTAATTGGGAATTAAACTTAACCCAATAGTCTCCATACATATCACAAGTTTTGCTGGTATTGAAAAATCCATCATAAGTGAGGTATTTATTAGGTGCAGACAAGAATACTTCGCCACGATATTTAAATGCTGGTGAAATACTAAAATCGTCAGTTCCTAAAATTTTACCTCTTGCAAATGTTTGTTCGGAAGAATCAACACTTATAATATCAAAGCGTATTTGATGCGCTAATTTATTTTTATCAATGTAGTCATAATAGCCACTGGCAGAATATTTCTTTCTAGAATTAATATTCGCAGTTACATCATAAAACTTATGATATTTCGTATCATTATTTGCTTCAATTTCAGCTTTTTGAAGGGTATTGTAGCGGGCATCTGGTTTAATAGTAAATTCACCGTCACCTGGGAATATAGTTGCATCAGCTACTTCAATTAGCTTTACATCGTGTGAATGAATAAAATTATTCTCCAAATCAATATCTGTTTGAGGAGTAATATAATTTAATTCATATTGAAGAGGGTGAGTTGAAACAAATAAAGCTCCACGTGGGATGCGCTTTGTTGGAGTTGGTAAAATTGTATGATCACCATCCTTATATCTATGTACTGAATTTCCTTTCAGTGCAAGCTTTTCATCGTCAATAGACCATTCCAAAGTACTTAGATATGCTTTGTATTGGTTGACAGGGAAAAACATTGGTTTTAAAGAAGATAGTGCTTCAAATCGAGCTGTACGAGATAGAAAATCAACAACCGTTTTTAAACTATCAGCCTCTAATGCCAAGTTTTCTGCAACCAAACCTTGTAGTTTAAAGTCAGTAACATCAGCTTTCATTTGATCAGCAAGGAATTGATAATTATTAGATTTGAAACGCCCTTTTTCAACACTCAAATTTCCATAACCTTCAACTCCCTTTTTATCCATATAAAATGTACCTCTAAATAGAGCCTGATCTGCATACATTTTAGCTCTGTCTTTAGTAGTAGTTGCGTACATCTTATCTTTTTCTATTTGCCATGACATATCAAGCTTCTCTGCAGATATTTCGGGTCCTTGAAATGGCGTCGTTTGCCGAACGTTAACATAACGGTTAGCTAAAGTACGCATTGTATCTGGGTAAAACTTAAACTCATTTGACCAGGAAGTAGAAGAGAGATATTCTAATTTTCCACTACCTTTTAATCCTTTATTACTCATTGTAATTGTATCGTAATATCGACCAATGCCCTCATAAACGGGAATTCCGTTTTCAGGAGTTTGATAAACAAATCCAAGTGAATTATCAGGACGTAACTGTAATTCTTCATCAATAGGGTCAATAATTCTACCACCATAGAAAGTACCTGTATATTTCATTCCTTCAGCATCGAAGCTATTCAAACTATCGATAATGTATGGATCAATTCTGAAATAAAAAGTATCTCTAGTATATACTCCATGGGCAATTGATGATTCGTCATAATATACGTATGAATCTTTTGCGGATTTAAAAATAGGATATTGGGCATTATCCTTAATACCAGACTTGTTAGTTGGCTCATCAATAAATACTGTTCCAGTAATGTTTTCAATGGTAGACTGCACTTTTTTAAATACAGGATCTCCAAAATTATCAATATAGTCAACTACCTTAATTTGTAGTGAATCAATGTGTTCTAGTTCTACACCAAAAGATTCGTAGTTGAAATGAAAACTATTTCCAAAAAAGGTATAATAACCAGTTTCTATTACACCGGCAAAATCAATACTTCTGTTCTCTTTAAGAACAATTTCCTCGTTGCGAGGGAATATATTCACACGTTTTGCGTCAGAAATATGCACCTGAGGAACTCCATTTACATATAAATTCAGGTTATTCAGATTCAAAACAGCATTCTCTCGACCTCCCTCTGTATTTGATTGTACATCAATTAAATCATAATCTTTTCTACCTACAACATTCAGCAAATAATCGTAAAATTTATCTTTTACCTTTCCTCTTTTAGTATCATTATCATAATCGACAAAACCCAGATAGGTCATGTGAAGCAAGATCTTACTTGCCTCATGCTCAGGCTGATTTAAAACATATCCAATTTCTTTTGCGGTAAAATTTCGGGTTTCTTTTTTATTTAAATAACTACGAATTTTAAAGAAAGGATGCTGAAAATCAAATCCTTGAAAAACATCAAAATTAGTTTTATTAAATAGGTTAAATGAAGAAAATCCGGCATTGTTAATCATGCTATTTCTGAGAGATGTAAAGAAAACTTCGTCAGAACCAACTTTCCATTTTACAACCTTAGCATTTATCTCAAACATGTGATACGTATCGTAGTAGGGGCTACGAGACATATTTGTGGCTTTATCATCGCGTAATAAAGTGAACTCCTGATCTTTTTCAAGATATGTTAACTGAAGCCCAGGATGATAAAGTGAATCTTCACCCAAAAGCATTACAACCTTAGCATCTCGTGACATGATTTTTTCATCAGTAAAAATGAAAACATCACTATTACTTTTAATGAATAACATATTCTCAATAATGGTGTCACCATCTCTTACCACTTCAACATCTCTAAACATTTCAATTCTAGCGTCTCTGTCTTCATTTCCAGAACCATATAATTGAGCTCCTCGCATAAAGAAACCTCCGATATAGTTAATATCAGTAAATATATTGTCGATACGGAAATTATTATTATATGACTTAAATTCAGGGAAATACGATTTTCTATTTTTCGTGATTTCAGTAACATGATCATTTAACTCACCAATAATTGGCTCATCATAAAAGTAGAAATTATAAAACTTTGCGCTATCTACTTTAAATTTACTCAACTGCATATTGATAGTATAGTTTTCGTATAGTGCAAAAACAGAGTCTCTTGAGTAACCAGCTCGTTCCCAATATGTAGTACCAGTTTTACCATACCAAACTCTATCAATAGGGTCAAAATCACCCTCAGTATTAAACAACCTTATGCTATCTCTAACGGCATTACAAGTAAGTGTGCTTAACGGAAATGTGATTCTAAGATCATCTTCAAACCTGAAAGTATAATCTTTGGCATCGCTTTTCCATATAGTGGAGCCATTTTTATTTATAATATTGAATTCTGTTAGTTGATAGATTGTTTCAATAAATTTAGATATATGCCTTAGACGTGCTTCTCTACTCTTAATTAATCTTTTGAGTGCATTTTGATAGGCGTAAAAATTAACGCCAACCTTATCATCCTCAATAAATTTTGCGGTAGTATTCAACCATTGAGCAAGATGCGGATATGCTTTAGCTCTTCTTTTTACAAGCGAGCTAGCAGTTGAAACGAGCATGCTATGCAACGAGTCAGTAATCTTTCCTTGTTCAATGAGTAATTCAAATCGCTCTTCCAGTACTTTAGTATTTTTTTTATTCCGATCGTCTTTTTCCAAAAAGGTGATAAGGTCTTCATAAAAACCAACAGAATCAGTTCTAAATTTATATGTAGACTGAGAATATCCTTTCGACACAAAAAGAAGTGCGAAAATAGATACTAGCGCTAAGAGCAATTTGAATTTTTTCATATACCAGTCTTTATTTTACAAAATATAACGCAGCCCAATTATCTTCAATTAATTGAGACTTAATAGACAAACCATTTTTATTGGCAGCGTCAGTAATGATAGAAATATCATTCTCATAAAATCCACTAAAATAAATAGATCCACCAGCTTTTAAATGTTTAGCATAGGCAGACATATCATTTACTAAGATATTGCGATTTATATTGGCGAATATTATATCATATGAATCAACAATTTTTTCTGCATCACCAACCTGAGCTGTTATACCTTCCACATTATTTCTTTCAGCATTTTCAATTGTATTCTCTACAGCCCAAGTATCAATGTCAATTCCGTGAACCTTTGAAGCACCAAGTTTTTTGGCCATAATAGCTAAAACTCCGGTTCCACATCCCATATCCAATATAGATTTATTATCAAAATTGAGATCCTGCATAAATCTAATAATTAATCGGGTAGTAGCATGGTGACCAGTTCCAAAAGACATTTTAGGTTCAATAATTAATTCATGTTTGAAAGAATCATCAGATTCATGAAAAGGCGCTCTGATGCGGCAAAAACGCCCAATTTCAATCGGATCAAATGAGGATTCCCATTGAGCATTCCAATTTTGCTGCTCTATTTCACGAAAATCGTATGCAAATTGCCCATATGACTCAGCAATTTCCTCCAATAACCTTTCATTGAAATCTGCAACAACGATATATGCATTTAGGGCATTATCCTCTTCAATAAAAGATTCAAATCCGATTTCGCCCAATTCGGCTACTACAATATCCTTAAAACTATTTTTGAGTGTCTCAAGGCTAATACTTACCTCAATATAATTCACAATATTTTATTTATGCATTAATTATGGCTACAAAATCTTCAGCTTTAAGTGATGCTCCACCAATCAGACCACCATCAACATCTTTTTGTGAAAACAATTCCTTGGCATTGTTAGGTTTACAACTACCACCATACAATATTGAAGTATTTTCAGCAACAGTTTCATCAAAGTTTTCACTAATTCTTTTTCTTATGAATGCATGCATTTCCTGTGCCTGTTCAGGTGTAGCTACTTTTCCTGTTCCGATAGCCCAAACAGGTTCATATGCTAAAATAACTTTTGAAAATTCTTCAGGAGTTAGTTTAAAAACAGTTTCCGATAACTGTTTATCAACAGTAGCTTCATGTTGCTCTGATTCTCTCTCCTCAAGCACTTCACCAAAGCAGAAAATAGGCTGCATACCAGCATTTAAGGTTAATTTAAGCTTTTTCAACAACAATTCATTACTTTCCTTAAAATACTCTCTGCGCTCAGAGTGGCCAATAATAACAGCCTCTGCACCTACAGATTTTATCATATTTACGGAAATCTCACCAGTATAGGCTCCAGACTCTTCAGAAGCACAATTTTGTGAAGAGAGTTGAATAGGAGTACATTTTATAATATTCCCAACTTCACTTAAATTTGTGAATGGTGGTGCAATGATGATACCTTTATCTCCAGTATAATTGCTTAAACTATTTTTTAAATTCTGTGCTAATTCTTTTGCCTCTGAAAAATCAGTATTCATTTTCCAGTTTCCGGCTACAATCATTTTTCTCATAATATTTAATTTTTAGCGGTTTGATAACGTATACGTGGGTCAATCCATCCATAGACAATATCAACCAATATATTAATTAATAAAAATAGGAAAGCTATGGTTAGAATGCAACCCATAACCACAGGAAAATCATAATTATTTAATGCATTCACTAATAATTCACCTATACCTTTCCAACCAAATATATATTCAACAAATA
>PKTE01000255.1 GCA_002869335.1 Salinivirgaceae bacterium
ATTATTAAAACGATACTTATTAATATGTCCATTTAAAAACGTGTACGTAGAATCTGTTAAAACTTTAATCACAAGTTTCTTTTTAATTCCTTTCTCATGTTTATAGTTTTGAATCAGGTAATAATCATCTACATGTAATTGTGAAAAAGAAAACTGAGGGACAAAAAAAACAATAATTAATAAACTCAAAAAGTATCTCATAGCAAAAAAGAAATGATATTAAGCTGTAAAATCAAATCGGATAAAAATAAATTGTACTCAACATTACTCCTACGCCCATTAAAAATCCTGCTGCAACTTGTTTTAGGTTATGCTCTTCTAAGATAAGGCGTGAACTGGCAACCAGCCCTGTTACAATAAGTGCCTGAGCAAAAAAGAAGATGGTAGAAGCAAAATATAAATTTGCCAATGCCAGCATCATTCCAATTAAACCACCCAATCCAGCTGCGTGTGCAGAGATCTTCCATTTTATTGTGATGAAAGAAATTAAAAAAACAATAATAAATGCCCCTAAAATATAAGCTGAGATAAATCCTGGTGCATGCAGTTTATAAAGCGTAAAATATGAGAAGAAATAGAAAATAGCTGTCACTAGAAAATGTACAAATCGCTCCTGTGTTTCTGTCATTTCCAGTGATTTGATGACCTTTCGCAATAAAAACAATGAAATCATAATCATGGGTAGCACAAATGTGCTCACAAATACAATCCAATATGTAGCATTTTGCTCAGCCTGTTGCATCATACCAAGGTAAAAAGAGGACCGGAATATAACAAAAACGCCCAGTGTGGGTAACACAATGGGATGAAACACAATGGATAAAGCTTTGGCTATTAATTTCAGCATACTACACTTCCTTTCTTAATCTTGCCACAGGAATGTCAAGCTGCTCACGATATTTGGCCACTGTTCGACGGGCAATTTTATAACCTTTTTCCTTCAATATATTGGTGAGTTTCTCATCGGTCAAAGGCTTACTTTTGCTTTCATTATCAATACACTCCTGAAGAATATTCTTGATTTCACGTGTTGAAACCTCTTCTCCATCTTCGGTTTGCATACCTTCTGAAAAGAATGATTTAAGTGGATAAATTCCAAAATCGGTTTGAATGTATTTACTATTTGCAACACGAGAAATTGTTGAAATATCCAACCCGGTTTCTTCTGCAATATCTTTCAAAATCATTGGCCGCAACTTGCGCTCATCTCCATCCTGGAAATAATCATACTGATATTCCAAAATAGCATTCATAGTTAGCAGCAAGGTAGCCTGACGTTGTTGTATGGCATCTATGAACCAACGCGCTGAATCCAGCTTTTGCTTCACAAAGCTTACGGTCTCTTTTTCCTGCTTTGATCGATTCTTTTTATCCTTTGAATAATCCTTAAGCATATCAGAATATGCCTGACTCACATGCAATTCAGGAACATTCCTTGAATTTAACGAAAGCTCTAACTTCCCATTATTATTATCGAGAATAAAATCAGGAATAATGGCATGTAAATTAGCCGAACCCGGATCGTTAAAAACACCACCTGGTTTGGGATTCAAATGTAAAATTTCGTCCAAAGCTTCACGCAACTCATCACGAGTAATGTTCAATCGCTTGGTAATTTTATCGTAATGCTTCTTGGTAAACTCTACAAAATGATGCCTCAAAATCTTTTCAGCATGTCCTATTGCTGGCTTACCAGTATCTTTCCTTTCAATTTGTAATAGCAAACACTCCTGAAGATCTCTGGCTCCAACCCCAGCAGGGTCTAACTCTTGAACCTTTTTCAGAAGCATGTATAGATCATCTTCACGGGTACGAATACCTTGCGAAAAAGCTAAATCATCTACGATATTTTTTAATGGTCTGCGCAAATAGCCATCGTCGTCAATATTGCCAATGATATATTCAGCCAACATTTTTTGATCTTCTGTAAGTGAGATTTTCAATGCCAACTGATTACGCAGAAATTCATGAAACGATGCTCCCTCGGAATAGGGTATTTCACGATGTTCATCATCTTTTGAGTAGTTGCTCGCTTGAAGTTTATAATTGGGAATCTCGTCGTCTTCAATATAATCCTCAACCGAGAACTCATCATTATTCAAATCATCTTGATAATCGTCTTCCTGCTCATAATCTTCCTCGTAATTTTCATTACCTTCTTCAAGTGCAGGATTTTCTTCTATCTCCTTTTTAATGCGTTGCTCAAGCTGCAAAGTAGGCACCTCCAACAACTTGATCAATTGGATCTGTTGTGGAGATAACTTCTGTAATAATTTTTGCTGTAAACTCTGCTTGAGCATATACTATGTTTTATTCTATCAATTTACGAAAAACTCGATATTTGTTTCCCAATAAAAATAGTTAAAATTCTGCATTCTTTGGAAAACGTGGGAATGGAATTACGTCGCGAATGTTAGTCATTCCAGTCACAAACAACATAAGCCTCTCAAAACCAAGCCCATACCCCGCATGAGGAACCGTGCCAAATTTTCGTGTATCAAGGAACCACCACATCTCTTCTTCCGGAATATTCATCTCCTTAATACGTGTCATCAATTTATCGTAATTCTCTTCACGCTGTGATCCACCTATAATTTCTCCAATTTGTGGAAATAGTACGTCCATTGCCGCAACCGTTTTACCATCATCATTTTGCTTCATGTAAAAAGCTTTAATGTCTTTTGGATAATCAGTAATAATAACCGGCTTTTTAAAGTGTTTCTCTACCAAATAGCGCTCATGTTCTGATTGCATATCTGCTCCCCACTCTTCAATCACATATTCAAACTGCTTTTTCTTGTTTGGTTTAGAGTTCTTAAGAATATCAATAGCCTGAGTATATGTAATTCTCTCAAAATCATTTTCCAATACAAATTGTAATTTCTCTATCAATGGCATTGAGCGCTCATTTTGAGGCTTTTGTTTTTCCTCATTTGCCAAACGTTGCTGCAAGAATTCCAAATCGTCTTTGCAATTATCCAGTGCATACTTCACTACATATTTAAGCATATCCTCAGCCAAATCCATGTTGTCATGAATGTCTGCAAATGCGACTTCAGGCTCAATCATCCAAAACTCAGCCAGGTGACGGCTTGTATTGCTATTTTCAGCACGGAAAGTAGGTCCAAATGTGTAAACCTGTGACATTGCCAAAGCTGCTAATTCAGCTTCCAACTGACCAGACACAGTAAGGTTTGTTTGCTTTCCGAAAAAATCTTTTTTATAATCGATTTCTCCTTCTTCTGTACGAGGTAGATTATTTAAATCCAATGTAGTTATCTGAAACATTTCACCAGCACCTTCAGCATCACTACCTGTAACAATAGGAGAATGAATGTTATAAAATCCACGATCGTTAAAAAACTGATGAATGGCAAATATCATTGCATGGCGCACACGGGTGATAGCACCGAACAAGTTGGTACGAAAACGTAAATGAGCATGTTCACGCAAAAATTCCAATGTGTGTCGCTTAGGTTGAATTGGGTAATGGTCTGGATCAGCTTCTCCAAGCACTTTTATTTCAGTAGCCTGAACCTCATTAATTTGTCCTTTACCCTGAGACTCAACTAAAGTACCAACTACATGAATGGCAGCACCACTATGAATACGATCAAGCACATCGGCAGGAATTTTCTCTGCGTCAGCCACAATCTGCATATTCTTCATACAAGATCCGTCATTTAACGCAATAAACGATACGTTTTTACTTCCTCTAATTGTGCGAACCCACCCCATGGTGGTAATCTCTTTCCCAAAATCTGTCAGTTCTAATAATTCTACAATGCGGATTCTCTTCATCATTCACAAATTTTCGTTATAATACTATCTAACAATTTAATTCAATTTTTTCACAACGGGAAGTGCATTATTCTGCCAATTCCCATTCAAAACCATCTTTTACATCTTTAACAATTACACCTATGGCCTTCAACTCATCACGAATCTGATCAGCTGTATCCCAATCTTTTCGAGCCTTAGCCTCACCTCTCAGTTTCAATAAAAGCTCAATGGTTTGTCCCAACTTTTCATCACCACCTGCTGCGGCTTCCTCTTCAATTTTTAAACCTAAAACCTCAAAAACTATTGTGTTCAAAAAGCTTTTAAGTTCTTCAATATCTTGTGCAGATATCGTTTGATGGCCGGCATGTATTGCATTAATCCATTTTACTCCTTCAAACAAATGAGCCAAAGCAATTGGTGTATTTAAATCATCACTCATGGCAGTATACACATCATCCATCAGCTTTGCAACATCCACACTTGATTTTTCAGAAGCATTTAACTTTCCAACCAATTCAACCGCCTTCATTAAACGATCCAATCCTTTTTCTGCAGCCTGCAAAGCTTCGTTGCTAAAATCTAAAGTACTACGATAATGAGCCTGCAACATAAAAAAGCGAACAGTCATTGGAGAATAAGCTTGCTCTAACAGGTCGTGCGATCCGGAGAACATTTCGTTAAGCGTAATAAAATTACCCAACGATTTTCCCATTTTTTGACCATTGATGGTAATCAGGTTATTGTGCATCCAATAATTCACCGACTCTGACCCATAGGCACTTACACTCTGTGCAATTTCCGCTTCGTGATGTGGGAATTTTAAATCTGAACCACCTCCATGTATATCAAACTTTTGTCCTAAATATTTTGTACTCATGGCAGTACATTCCATATGCCATCCGGGAACACCTTCGCTCCAGGGGCCATCCCATTTCATCAACACATGCTTATCAGCCTTTTTCCAAAGCGCAAAGTCTGCTGAATTTCTTTTCTCGGATTGACCAGATAATTCTCGCGTATTTTCTAATAGATCTTCCAGCTTCCTACCTGAAAGCTTCCCATAATCATGATCTTGCGAATATTTTTCAACATCAAAATATACCGAGCCATTTGCCTCGTATGCGTATCCGTTTTCTAGTATCTTTTTTACAGCATCGATCTGCTCCATCATGTGCCCAGTTGCACGAGGTTCAATACTGGGTGGCAATGTATTGAGCTGCTCCATATTTTTATGGTAGCTTAAGGTATAATGCTGAACCACCTCCATAGGTTCCAACTGCTCCAGGCGGGCTTTTTTCTCGATTTTATCCTCACCTTCATCAGCATCATTTACCAAATGCCCCACATCGGTTACATTGCGAATATATCGCACTTTATTTCCCTGGGATTTTAAATATCTGAACAATAAGTCAAAAGTAATTGCCGGACGAGCATGACCTAAATGCGCCTCGCCATATACGGTTGGACCACATACATACATCCCTACGTAACCCGGTGTTATGGGTTTAAAAACCTCTTTCTTTCTGCTCAACGTATTGTATACGATAAATTCCTTTGACATAATATTAGTTTTAATTCATTGGATACGAGTCCACAAAAATATAAAGCTTATGGATAAAAGCACGTAAAAAAATTGAAAAAAGAGTCTATGAATTTCAATATGAGAAGAAAAAGTTATTGTTTAGGCATGTTTTTATCTTCCAGATGTATAGTTTCAATAACTTTCTTATCTTTTAAAATCTTGGTCATGAAACGTTTACCATGAATATCATAAAAATGCCATTCTCCGTTAACTAATTCCCCATCTTTAAAATAGCCCTTTTGCAACAACAAACCATTGGGGCTGGTTTTGGTATAATCTCCGGTGTAAAGTACTTTCTTTGATTTCAGTTTCACTTCTTTTCCTCCAGCTTTCTCCCCCTGCTCATATTTTTGTGTTCCACCATCCTGTATTTCACCATCCACATAATTTCGTTCAAACTTTACCGTTCCATCCTGATAATACTCGGTTACAACCCCAGCCTCCTTGCCTTGACTCCACTCTCCGGTAACCATTAAATCACCTGTTTCGTAATAGTAGTTTTGTTCTCCGGTTCGCTTGCCATTCTGGTCAAACAAAAACTCATATGACAAAATCCCATTTTCATGATAATACCTATACTCTCCTACCCAATATTCAACCTGCCAATTACCTTCTTCCTGCACATTTCCATTCTCGTAATAAAAGCGCACTAAGCCTTTCGGCTTGCCATTTTCGTATGTAACTTCATTTTTACGATTCCCATTTTCATAGTATTTAATCCAAACCCCTTCTCGCTTGTTATTCACAAACTGCCCCTTCATTTTAGGCTGCTCACGATTATCATCGTAAAAATAAATCCATTGTCCTTGTTTTCGCAATTGTGCATCAACCTGATTAATTGTATCACCTTTATACAGCTCATACACCTGTGCTTTTAGTCCGGAAACCAAAAACACAGTAATGATCAGTATAACAATATGATAGATGCGACGCATATACTCAATATTACGAAATATATTTTAATTAACCTTCGTTCACTTTCTTTTCCAATTCAGCCAGCTTTTTCCACATATCTGGTAAATTTCTGTGCACAGCCATAGCTTTACGTTCACGCAAGTAGCTAATTGCAGGCGATCCAAGTAGTGTTTCATTATCTTTAACGTTTCCGGCCACACCCGCTTGAGCTCCAATTTTTACATTATCGCCAACAGTAATGTGCCCTGCAAAACCAACCTGACCACCAAACATTCCGTCTTTACCTATTTTAGTAGAACCACTAATTCCAACCTGAGAAGCCATAACGGTATGCTCGCCAATCTCAACATTATGTGCAACCTGAATTAAGTTATCAAGCTTCACACCTTCTTTAATTACAGTAGATCCCATTGTAGCACGGTCTATACATGTATTAGCGCCAATCTCTACGTAATCTTCCAAAATTACATTTCCAATTTGTGGAATTTTTTGGTAGTTATCGCCTTTCTTAGGTGCAAAACCAAACCCATCAGCTCCAATAACAGCTCCAGCATGAATAGTTACCTCTTTTCCTAATTTACAATCGTGGTAAATTTTAACGCCCGGGTATATAATGCTTCCATCACCCACCACTACATTATCGCCAATATAGGCCTGACCATAAATCAAAACATTATTCCCAATTTTGGCATTACGACCAATAATTGCAAATGCGTCAATAAATACATTTTCGCCTATGGTGGCACCTTCTTTTATTTTTGCCGTCTCATCAATTCCCTGAGGTCTTGGTTTAGCTTGCTCATACATAGTTAGCAAAGTAGCAAATGCAGCATAGGCATCTTTTACTCGAATTAAAGTTGCTGAGATCTCTTTTTCAGCTTTAAAATCCTCGCTTACAATCACAATACTAGCTTTAGTATCATAAATAAACGGAATATATTTTGGGTTTGATAAAAAGCTCAACGTTCCCGGGGCTCCTTGTTCAATGGGTGATACATTATGAACTTTCACTTCTGAATCACCATCTACTTTTCCTTGCAATGCTTCTGCAATTTGCGCAGCTGTAAACTCCATCATATCTGGTTAATTTATAGTTTTTATTCTTTTTTTGGCTCCGACAAAAGTACGAAAATTAAGCCAATCCTCTCGGATAGCATAAAAAGTATTTTTTTACGGTTTTATAGAGCATTTCATGGTCGAACATATCCGATACTTCTGCCAAATCAGCTGTTTGACCATCTTTCTTCAAAATCATTATCTTACCACTATCAGGTTTATATGCATTATTTGTCAAGTGATCAGTAACTACAAAATACTCAGCCTCAGAAGCTGTCATTCCAAATTTTTTAACCACTTCCATCTTCTTTAAAGCGATAAACTCTTCATCGAAGGGCTCTTTTTGTAATTTGATTTTAAATAAGCTTCTATTTACATACATTTTACTTAACAAGCTCAAGACCTTATCATCACAATTCTGCCAAACTTTTAGTGAAGTAATCACATCAGTATCATCAAGTAAGGCAAAGTTTTTAATAAGTTCCTCAGTCAATTCAAAATGATTGTTTTTTAAAAAATACAGCAATGAATCTGACGCCCATAATTTCTGCCCTTGCATAGTAAGTTCACGTGCACGCATTATCACTTTTCTTAAGAGCATTTCAGATGCCACAACTGTTTTATGCAAATACACTTGCCAATACATCAATCGGCGAGCAATCAGAAATTTCTCTACTGAATACAACCCCTTTATATCGACCACTAAACGATCATCAATCACATTAAGCATCTTAATAATTCGATCAGTACTAATTACACCTTCAGAAACCCCTGTGAAAAAACTATCTCGCTTAAGGTAATCCAAACGATCTGTATCTAATTGCGAACTAACCAATTCGTGTAAAAAATTATGGGGCGAACGTCCCGTAAAAACATCAATAGCTTCATCCAAAGCACCTTCATACTTAGCATTGAAGTATTTCATAAAAGCCAATGAAATTTCCTCATGACTTATATTTGGGACAATTAAATCTTCTAAAGCATGTGAAAATGGGCCATGGCCTATATCATGTAATAAAATAGCGAGTTGCACAGCCTTTGCGTTATTATCTGAAATATCTATCCCTTTTTCTCGCAAAACTGAGATAGCAAGGTTCATTAAGTGATAACTACCTAGAGTGTGCAAAAATCGTGTGTGCGTGGCGCCGGGGTATACAAGATCACTCATTCCCAACTGTCGAATCCTACGTAACCGCTGAAAATATGAATGATGCACAATTTCAGCCAATAAGCCATCTGGCAAATTAATAAAACCATACACCGGATCGTTCAATATTTTTCTATTTTGATTCATGCTTGAAAATTAACAAATACAAATGAGGTAATAAAGTTAATATCAATAATTTTCGAGGAAATATTTTTTTATAATCAATTATTGTGTATTTTTGCACCGTAAAATAGAAAGAGCAAAGATTGGGGGGCAGATGTCCCCTAATTTTTTAATACTATGTTAAGTAAAGAAAAAATAGAAGCGACTATTCAGGAGGCCATTACAGACACAGAAACTTTTTTGGTAGAAGTAAAGATGACCGCCGATAATAAAATATTTGTATATGCTGACGCTCCAAATGGGATGCCCATTGATGAGTGTGTGCGTATTTCAAAATATATAGAAGCAGCGCACGACAGAGACGAGGAAGACTATGAGCTTCAAGTTTCTTCACCAGGTATTGATCAACCATTTAGAGTAATTGAACAATATAAAAAGCATATAGATAAAGATGTTCGTGTTATACTAAAAGATGGAGCAACTTTTGATGGTGTTATTACAGAAGTTGGAGACGATGAAGTAACACTGAAATGGGAAGAAAAAATTAAAGTACCCGGGCAGAAGAAAAAAGAGATCAAAGAAGAAATTGAAAAAATTAAGATAAATGATATTGCCTCAGCCAAGGCTATCATTACTTTTTAAAACACAAAACCATGCAGAACGTAAATCTGATAGACACATTTTTAGAGTTTAAAGAACTCAAAAATATTGATCGCGCCACCATGATGCGCGTACTGGAGGATGTATTTCGCAGTGTATTGCGTAAACATTACGGAGGAGATGAGCATTTCGATATCATTATTAATATCGACAAAGGTGACTTTGAGATTTGGAGAAACCGCGATGTAGTTGCAGACGACGAGTTAGAAGATGAATATACTCAGATTACACTTTCAGAAGCCAAAAAAATTGATGATGATTACGAAATAGGTGAAGAAGTAACTGATGAAGTAACTATCGAGGATTTTGGACGCAGAGCAATATTATCTATTCGCCAGAACCTTACTTCAAGAATTTTAGAACTTGAAAAAGAAGGTATTTTTGGAAAATACAAAGAGCGAATTGGCGAAATAATTTCTGGAGAGGTTTACCAGGTATGGAAAAGAGAAATTTTAATTGTGGATGACGAAGGTAACGAGCTTATTCTCCCAAAAGATGAACAAATCCCATCTGACTATTTCCGAAAAGGAGATAATGTAAGAGCCGTTGTAGTAAAAGTTGAATTTAAAAACAACAACCCATTCATTATTCTTTCAAGAACTGCTCCTGCTTTCCTTGAGAGACTATTTGAACTTGAAGTACCAGAGATTTTTGACGGACTAATTACCATTAAGAAAATCGTACGTATGCCAGGTGAAAGAGCAAAAGTAGCCGTTGAAAGTTACGATGACAGAATTGACCCTGTTGGAGCTTGTGTTGGTATGAAAGGTGCCAGAATTCATGGTATTGTTAGAGAATTACGCAATGAAAACATTGACGTTATTAACTATACAAATAACTTACAATTATATATTACACGTGCATTGAGCCCTGCGAAGATCTCAAGCATTAAGATTAACGAAGACGATAAAAAAGCCGATGTTTATTTGATGACGGATCAGGTTTCATTAGCCATTGGTAAAAACGGTAGCAACATTAAACTTGCTAGTCAGCTAACCGGATATGAAATAGATGTTTACAGAGAATTATCAGAGGATGACGAAGACGTTGATTTGGAAGAATTCTCAGATGAAATTGATGGTTGGGTAATTGACATTCTTAAAGGAATTGGATGTGATACTGCGAAATCTGTTTTAGAGTTATCTAAAGAAGAATTATTATCCAGAACAGACCTTGAAGAAGAATCCGTTGACACTGTACTAAACATCTTAAAGGCTGAATTTGAGTAAATTTGAGCTTTTATATTAATATTTACTATTATATTCGCACAATAAAGTTTTAAGGACAATATATGACACAAGACAAAAAGTCGGTAAGATTAAGTAAAGTAGCTAAAGAACTGAATGTTGGTATTTCAACAATCGTTGATTTCCTCAATAAAAAAGAGGTTAAAATTGATGGTAATCCCAACACTAAAATCGGTCCTGAAGTTTATGACATGTTGCTTAATGAGTACAGTCAGGATGGTAAGATGAAAAAAGATGCAGAAGCATTGGATCTTGGAAAACATCGTTCTAAGCCTGAGGTAATTACTATCGACAAACAAGACGAACCTGAACAGAAAGAAGAGGAAGAAGGAGAAGAGGTTATTATTAAAGATTTAAGTTCTGCAAAAGAGACTCCTAAAAAGGAAGCTCCTGAGAAAAAGGAACCAAAAGCTGAAGCTAAAACTGAAGAGAAAAAAGAAGAAGTTAAAGCTGAGAAAGAAGATAGTCCTATCAAAGTGGTTGGTAAAATTAACCTGGATAATGTAAACAAAAAGCGCCCGGTTAAAAAGCAAGAAAAGCCTAAGACTGAAAATAAACCTAAGGCTGAAAACAAACCTCAGGAAAAGTCACAACCTGCTAAAGAAAAACCGCGCAAGGAACAGCCTAAAGCCAAAGAGCAACCAAAGGCCGAACCAAAAGCAGAACAGAAAAAGCCGGAGCAAAAAGCCCAGCCTGTAAAAGAAACACCCAAAACTGAAAAAGTTGAAAAGCCTAAAGTTGAGGAAAACTTTATTGAAAGTAAAATTGAAAAACTTAGCGGACCTACTGTAGTTGGTAAAATCGACTTACCTGTTGACAAACCAAAAACAAAAGACGACCCTAAGAAAAAGAAAAAACGCAGAAAGCGTATACGCAAGGATAAAGTTGATCTGAATAATAATCAGCAGCAACAACAGTCTAACAACAGACCAAAGCCTCAACCAAACAAAGGTGGGCATCAGGATAGAAAAGAAATTTCGAAACGAAATAAAAAGAAAAGACCTGTTAAAACTGAAGTAAACGAGGAAGATGTACAAAAGCAAATTAAGGAAACACTTTCACGTTTAACATCTAAATCTAAAGGTAAAGGGGCAAAACACCGTCGCGATAAGCGTGATGCTGTTCAACGTAAACAAGAAGAGGCTGCACAACAAGAAGCACAAGAAAAGAACATCCTAAAAGTAACCGAGTTCGTATCTGTTAGTGAATTAGCTAATATGATGGACATTCAGGCAAACGAAGTAATTTCGACCTGTATGAACCTCGGATTGTTCGTTTCGATCAACCAAAGATTGGATGCCGAAACAATGGCGATGGTAGCTGATGAATTTGGATACAAAGTTGAATTTGTGAGTGCTGAAGTTCTTGACGCAATTGAAGAGACAGAAGAGGACAAACCAGAAGATCTTACGCCACGTTCACCAATTGTTACCGTTATGGGACACGTTGACCACGGTAAAACTTCATTACTTGACCACATTCGTAAAGCAAACGTAATTGCCGGTGAGGCCGGTGGTATAACACAGCATATTGGAGCCTACAATGTAAAATTAGACGATGGACGTCGAATTACATTCCTTGATACACCGGGTCACGAGGCATTTACTGCCATGCGTGCACGTGGTGCTCAAATTACCGACATTGCCATTATTATTGTAGCTGCAGACGATAGCATTATGCCTCAAACCAAAGAGGCCATTAACCACGCTCAAGCAGCGGGGGTACCAATTGTATTTGCTATCAATAAAATTGACAAACCAGGAGCAAATCCTGAAAAAATAAAAGAAGAACTTGCACAAATGAACCTAATGGTTGAAGAATGGGGCGGTAAATACCAGTCACAGGATATTTCAGCTAAAAACGGGATCAACATTGAAGAACTTCTTGAAAAAGTACTCCTTGAAGCAGAACTTCTTGAATTACAGGCCAATGCAAGCAAAAAAGCTGTGGGTACTGTAATTGAAAGCTCATTGGATAAAGGTCGTGGTTACGTAGCCACAATATTGGTAGAAGGCGGTACACTAAAAATTGGTGATATCATTTTGGCGGGATCATATTTTGGTCACGTAAAAGCCATGTACAACGAACGTGGAACACGTATCGAAGAAGCAGGACCAGCTGTTCCAGTGCAGATTCTAGGACTGAACGGAGCACCACAAGCAGGTGATAAATTCAACGTAATGGACACTGATGCAGAAGCTAAAGACATTGCTAACAAGCGTGAACAATTACAACGCGAGCAGGGTCTTCGTGCACAGAAACACATTACTCTGGATGAAATTGGTCGTCGTATTGCAATCGGTAACTTCCAGGAATTGAACGTAATTGTGAAAGGTGATGTGGATGGATCTATCGAAGCACTTTCTGATTCGTTGATCAAACTTTCTACTGATGAAATTCAGGTGAACGTAATTCACAAAGGTGTAGGTCAGATTTCAGAATCAGATATTCTACTTGCAGCTGCATCTAACGCCATCATTATTGGTTTCCAGGTGCGACCATCAATTGCAGCACGTAAACTTGCTGAAAAAGAAGAAATCGACATTCGTCTATACTCAGTTATTTACGATGCCATTAACGAACTGCGCGATGCGATGGAAGGTATGCTTTCACCAGAAATTAAAGAAGAGATTCGTGGTACAGCAGAAGTTCTTGATGTATTCAAAATTACCAAAGTGGGTAAAATTGCAGGTTGTATCGTACGTGAAGGTAAGATTAACAGAAAATCGAAAGTACGCCTGATTCGCGAAGGTATTGTGGTTTACACTGGTGAACTTGGTTCTTTGAAACGTTTCAAAGATGATGCAAAAGAGGTTGCTTCAGGATTTGAATGTGGATTGAACATTGCCAACTTTAACGACATCAAAGTAGGCGATATGGTAGAAGCCTTCGAAGAAGTTGAGGTTAAGAAAAAACTGTAAATAAAAAACAGATATAACCCAAAGGCTTTCTGAAATTCAGGAGGCCTTTTTTCATTTACAAAAACAAAAGTTTAATTTATTCAAAATAAAATTAAGCAGCTTGGAGAATAATTCTTTATATTCGCTGTTTGTAACTTATAAACAATTTACACCGTGAGCAAAGCAGTAGTAATCATTCCAACGTACAACGAGAAAGAAAACATTTCAAAAATCATTGATGCCGTTTTCAATTTAAATCAAGGTTACCATGTCCTTATTATCGACGATGGATCTCCAGATGGCACCGCACAGATTGTAAAGGACAAAATGCCTGCTGCTGATGGCAAGCTTCACATAGTGGAACGTAAAGGGAAACTTGGACTTGGCACGGCTTACATTCGTGGATTCGAATGGAGTTTGGAACATGGTTACGATTATGTTTTTGAAATGGATGCCGATTTCTCACACAACCCTGAAGACTTACCTCGACTACTTGCGGCTTGCGAAAAAGATGGTGCAGATGTGGCTATCGGTTCTCGTTATGTTTCAGGAGTAAATGTAGTTAATTGGCCAATGGGACGTGTATTGATGTCATACTACGCCTCAAAATATGTGCGCATGGTTACTGGCCTCAAAATCAAAGACACTACCGCAGGATTCAAATGTTACTCAAGCAAAGTGCTTAAAGCTATTAATTTCGATGAAATCCGCTTCAAGGGGTATGCATTCCAAATTGAAATGAAATTTACTGCTCACAAAATAGGATTTAAAGTTGTAGAAGTACCCATTATTTTCACTGACCGCACAGAAGGAACTTCTAAAATGAGTGGTGGTATATTCAGCGAAGCTGTTTTTGGTGTGTTGAGCATGAAAATCAGGAGTTGGTTTAAGAATTACAAAAAGCTGCATCCGGACTATAAGAGTTAGGAGTTTTGAGTGTAGAGCGGAGAGCGAAGGGCAAAGAGCGAAGGACTAAGAGTTTTGAACAACAAGTTTTATTTTTTGATTAAAGTTTAGTTCATCCTATAACGAACAATACTATAAATTTTGGTATTTGAACTCTGGAATTTGATGTTTGCAATTTTCACGTTTATTCTTGCTAGTTTTTACCGGGCAATGTATCTTTAAAAGAAAATTCGCATGCAAAAAATAC
>PKTE01000254.1 GCA_002869335.1 Salinivirgaceae bacterium
AACAAAATAAATGCACTAGGAAGCATCACCCCCGGCATTACAAATTTCTTCATGCAAAATAAAGCCACCTCTGGACTTATAAAAAAGGTTCTGGGATTTGCTCCTAACCGCAGCATGCCAAAGCTTCAAAAACGAACCCTCACAAAAGAAGTAAAACGGTATGCACAAAAACTAAATGAAGGCACAATTGGGTCCGTATATCTTTTCGTTGATGAATTTTCAAATTTCAACGATACTGCTGTTGGTGTAAAAACCCTAATGCTTCTTAATAAACTTGGCTATAAAGTCAAAACGGTAAAACATGACGAAAGAGGTAGAACATTCCTTTCAAAAGGGCTTCTAAGAACAGCCAAAAAACTGGCCATAAAGAACATACAAAAGTTCGCGCCCATCATCTCAGAAGAAACACCTCTTGTAGGCATCGAGCCATCTACAATTTTATCATTCAGAGACGAATACCCAGATTTAGCCGGAAATGAATTGAAAGAAACAGCAGAAAAATTGGCTAAAAACGCTTTAATGTTCGATGAATGGTTTATGCGTGAAGTAGAAAAAGGGAATATCGACAAAGACGTTTTCACTAAAGAAGCAGCAAGCATTAAGCTCCATGGACATTGCCAACAAAAAGCAGTAGCCTCTACTAAGCAAACCATAGCTATGCTTAACCTCCCTGAAAACTATAATGTTGAAGAAATCCCATCAGGTTGCTGTGGTATGGCAGGTAGTTTTGGATACGAAAAAGAGCATTACGAATTATCAATTAAAGTAGGTGAATTAGTATTATTCCCAGCAGTTAGAAAAGCACCTAAAGAAACCATTATTGCTGCTCCGGGAACCAGCTGCCGACATCAGATCAAAGACGGAACAGATCGAGATGCTAAACATCCGATTGAGATTATGTATGATGCGTTGAAATGATCTGGGATCTTGGATATTAGATCTCAGATATTGGATATTGGAATTTGGATATTATGATTCTGGAGTTTTCACTTCATCAACCCGTCATCTCTAACTACCATTAGAACAGCTGATTGCGGTACAATGAAGTACTTTTCGTTGTTGAATTGTATTTCATAGCCGGACTTAGGTAAATAAACAGCCAAATCACCCTCTTTAGGTTGCACAGGTACATATTTCACATCGTCACCTTTAGGTTTCCAGGGCTCGTCATCATCAGTCATTTTAGGCATGGGGTAACCCGGACCAACCTTTATTACATAACCAGTTTGTACCTGTTCTTTCTCTTGAACATTTGGAGGTAAATACAAACCAGATTTAGTTTTATTCTGTGGATTACGTGGTTTAACCAAAATGCGGTCACCTATCAATATTACGTTTGCTAATTCAGCTTTGGTTAATTGTTGTGACATCATAGTTCTTAATATTTAGCATGCAAAATTAGAAAAGAAATTGGAAATTGGATATTGGATATTAGATTTTGGATATTGGATACTAGATCTTAGATATTTGTCATTCCCAGAAATAGTTTGACCATAAAACTTAGATTTTATGAAACTAAGAAATAGAAAAGTAAAAGGTAAAAGATCTTGATAATTATTAATGAAAAGAGTTAGATCAATATTCATTATGAAGTAAAAGATAATTTCTATAAGTTTGAAAAAATGAAATAGCTATGAAAGTTAAAACTTTATTTATTGCAGTTATAATTATCTCTGCAATTTGCTCTTGCAAAAAAGATAGTGATAGTTTGTACACCGATGATTTCATTATTGCCGGTCAAACAAATGACAACAGAACAACTTACTATGATTTTAATCCAGATATCAATTGTACGTTGTCCGACCCATGGGAAAACACTGATACTGTAATTCATCTGGATTTAAACTTTGATGGAATAACTGATTTCGATATCAATGGCTCCATGCTTCACCCTTCAGCTTTAGGTGGTGACTGGGAAACAGTTACAATTAAGCCATTAAACGACAATGAAATTTGCATTGATCTTAATTCAGGATGGCTGGATACCATACCTCAACATGATACAATCAATCAAAATTGCACATGGTCCAATTCTGAAGTTCTAATTTATTCCTATGATTGGGTGATGGGAGAACCTGCTGTAACAAGTGGTCTATGGGCAAATGTAACAACAGAAAACAAGTATTTCATTTGTGTAATGATACTCAAAAACGACATTCCTTTCTACGGATGGATTGGTATGAAGCGAGATGTATCATCATGGTCATTTAGTTTTATGATAACTAATTTTTGCATCCTAAAACGCTATACACTTTAAATTAGGTTATACATTTAATTGGCTTAAATGGTCAAAAGGTGTTGTATTTTGGCAAAACATACCAGACAAATAGTTAATAGCCTGGAGTATAGCGTAATTTAGAACTTGCAAGCATAATTTACGGTCAACTCTATGCAGGGAAGAGCAAATATCCAAAATCCAAGATCAATTATCCAATATCCTAGATCAATTTTTACTATCTTTGCCGCTCACAAAATTTTGCCTTATGATCAACATTGAACAACAAATAAAAAGCGAGATTAAGAAAGGACTGGAAATCATTTTTGATCAGCCTATTGAAGATAAATTAGTTCAAATCCAAAAGACAAGACCTGACTTTGAAGGTGAGTTTACTTTGGTAGTATTTCCTTTGGTTAGACTAGCCAAATCAAAACCAGAAGATGCTGCAGACAAAATTGGAACATATTTAATCGAGAACTCGCAAATATTTGAAAAGTTCAATGTAGTAAAAGGGTTTCTAAACCTTAGCCTTACTGATGGATTTTGGCTTAATGCTTTAAAACAAATCAAAGAGACACCAAATTTTGGGTTTAAAGAAAAAACCGATGATAGCTCGCGCATAATGATTGAGTATTCATCACCCAATACAAATAAACCTTTGCATTTAGGTCATATCAGGAACAATCTACTTGGTTTCGCGGTATCGCGTATCCTTGAAGCATGTGGCAATGAAGTAGTAAAGGTAAATTTGGTGAATGACCGCGGAATTCACATATGCAAATCGATGTTAGCATGGCAAAAATGGGGAGAAGGAAAAACACCTGAAGATCTAAATTTAAAAGGCGATAAGCTGGTTGGAGATTTCTATGTAAAATTTGATCAGGAGTATAAAAAAGAGATAGCATCACTTATAGAGAAGGGAAAAACAGAGGATGAAGCCAAAGAGCAAGCTCCTTTAATTCAGGAAGCCAGAGAGATGCTGCGTAAATGGGAAGCTAAAGACGCCGAGGTTGTTGCATTATGGGAGAAGATGAATAATTGGGTTTATGCCGGGTTTGACATTACATACAAAAATCTGGGAATTGAATTTGACAAAATCTATTACGAATCAAACACTTTTAAACTAGGTAAAGCTATTGTATTAGAGCACCTTGAAAAAGGCCTTTTGATTCAAAAAGATGACAAATCTGTTTGGGCGGACCTTACTGCTGACAAGCTCGATGAAAAAATATTATTGCGTAGCGATGGCACATCTGTTTACATGACACAAGACCTTGGAACTGCAGTGCAGCGGTTCGAAGATTACGATATAGACAAGCACATTTATGTAGTTGGTAATGAGCAAGATTATCATTTCAAAGTATTATCACTCATTTTGAAAAAGATGGGCTATGACTGGGCAGATAACATGTACCATTTATAGTATGGAATGGTTGAACTTCCTTCGGGTAAAATGAAATCACGTGAAGGTACAGTTGTTGATGCTGATGATTTAATTGAAGGTATGATAGCTACTGCCGCCAGTGCTTCAGAAGAATCAGGTAAACTAACAGGTCTTGATACAGAAGAAGTAAAAAAAGTTCATAAAATGGTTGCCTTAGGGGCACTAAAATATTTCATTTTGAAGGTGGACCCTAAAAAGAATATGCTATTCAATCCGGAGGAATCTATTGATTTTAATGGAAATACAGGACCATTCATTCAATACACTCATGCGCGTATCCGCTCATTAATGAGAAAAGCAAAATTAGCAGATCAATTGCCAGAATTAAACATGAACATTGAACTTCAGGAAAAAGAGCAAGCATTGATTCAAATGATCGGACAATTCCCCGGAATAATCGAAGAGGCAGGAGAAAATATGAATCCTGGAGCTGTTGCTAATTACTTATACGACCTTGTGAAAACATACAATCAATTCTATCATGAACATTCAGTGCTCAACGAAGAAGATGAAAATATACGTAATTTCAGACTTAATCTCTCTATTCAAACTGGAAAAGTAATAAAGCAAGGAATGTGGTTATTAGGAATTGATGTACCTGAGCAAATGTAAAGTCACCTGTATTACATTAAGAAACTTATTTCTAGTCATATAAAACAAAAGAGACGAATGTTGATTCGTCTCTTTTTTATATCAATATAATTGTTACTTCTGTTTTTTAATCTTCACACTCTTTATACTCATTCCCAATTCGGGTAAGCAGTTCACTTACAGCTCCTATTTCAATAAAGGAAGCTCCTTTACCACGACCAAAACTACCCGCAATAATTACAATTCGATCAGAACTTTTCAAATAGTCTTTTCGAATTAAATGTGCCAATCCTGATCTTATAAACTCATCAGGTGTATTGCGTTGATCTATATAGTTCACATGAACACCGTAAGAAAGAGCCAATGTACGCATTGTTCGCTTGTTATAAGCCATAGCGTAAATGGGTCGATTACCTCTAAAACCTGATAAATTCCGAATAGTTCTACCAGATGTCGTATCAGCTACAATTGCATGCGTATCCAAAGTTGTAGCAGCTTCCACAGCTGACTGACATAACCAACCCGAAACTTTTGAAGCCAATGCAGCTACAGGCAAATCTTCCACATAACATCCTTTATTTTGTTCCACTTCTTTTGCCACGCTTGCCATAACCCTCACTGATTCAACAGGATATTTACCATATGCTGTTTCGCCGCTTAGCATAACAGCATCTGTTCCATCGTAAATTGCAGTGGCTATATCACTTACCTCTGCTCTTGTTGTACGTGGATTTTCAATCATGCTATGAAGCATTTGCGTAGCCGTGATTACTACCTTTCTGCGCTCCATACATTTTCTTATAATCTGTTTTTGGATCATTGGAATGCGTTCGCGTGGAACTTCAATGGCCAAATCTCCCCGAGCAATCATAACACCATGCACCACATCTAAAATCTCGTCAATATTGTCAATTCCTTGCTGGTTTTCTATTTTTGCTATAATCTTGATAGGACTATCGTGCTCATCAAGAATACGTTGCACAGCCATTACATCTTCCTTATTACGCACAAACGAATGTGCAATAAAATCCAAATCATGCTCAGCCGCAAAATGAATAAAGGCTTTATCTTTCTCGCTTAATGCAGGTAACTTTATATGAACAGATGGTATGTTAACACTTTTTCGTCCTTTGATAAACCCTTGGTTTTTCACTTCACACAATAAAGCATCATCCTCTTTACCAACAACTTCCAATTCAATATCACCATCATCTATCAAAATAAAACTACCTACCGGCACATCCTTTACAAAGTCAGGATAAGAGACATATATCATTTCTTCAGTAGAAATCCTAGTGGGATCTCCTTTCATTTTAATAATCTGCTTTCCTTTCACAGGAATTTTTTCGTCTGCCTTCGTAGTCCTTATCTCAGGCCCTTTTGTGTCGAGCAAAAGAGCAATTTTATTAGAAACTTCTCGTACATTATTGATAACCTTCAACGTATCGTCATGACTTTGATGAGCCGTATTTAATCGAACTACATTCATTCCCTCCTTATAAAGTTTTTTTAAAAACTCAGGTTCACAATGCAAATCAGATATTGTTGCTACTATTTTTGTTAGTTTTTCCATACGTTGAGATTTTTCTTTTCTGATGTTAAAAATGCAATTGATCAATCAAAATTAATATAAAAATGATTGATAAATAATTATGGTAAAATTACACTATTTGGATTTTTTTCCCGGAACTTTGCATACAATTGTTGTACCATTCCATCTGAAAGTCCCATACGTGGTACGAAAACCCGTTTACTGTTAGAATGCTTAAATGCCCATAAAAAGATTTTAGTTGCAGGAACAATCACGTCTGCCCTATGAGGGTTTAATCGCAATACAGATATTCTCTCTTCAAAGGTAAAACGCTTCAGATAATCATAAATATGCTTTAGCTCTGATGGATTAATAGTTTCACCATATTTTTTACCCATTAGTTTAAAAAGCTTATTAATATTACCACCAGAACCGATAAGTGAGGTATCTTTTAATTTAGTGGCTTGCTTTCTCATAAAACTTTTAAACCGATCAACCTCTTTTGCATCAACAGCTTGATTTAACATGCGTACAGTCCCAATATTAAACGACTCTTGTTCAACTTTTTTGCTTTTCGATACAACGGTTACTTCTGTACTACCCCCGCCCACATCAACATATAAATAATCTTTTTCAGAGTCAAGCATTTGAGCTATACCTGTATTAAAAATAATCTCAGCTTCTTCTTTTCCTGTTATTATTTCCAAATCAATTCCAATTTTATCCCTTATTTCAGAAATCAGTTCATGTCCATTTTTCGCCTCACGCATTGCAGATGTTGCACATGCTCTATAGCTTAAAATATTGTATGCCTGCATTATATGCTGATAGCCCTCCATAGCATGTATTAGTTGCTCACATTTAAATGGACTAATAACCTTGCTTTTAAAAACATCAGCACCTAAACGCAATGGAATCCTAATGAGAGAAACCTTTTTAAATTTGGTTTCATCAGGATATTCAATTGCATTCATTATCAACAAACGAATAGCATTAGAACCTATATCAATAGCTCCGAAAGGAAGAAAATTCATGCAGATTTATTTCAAATTCTTTAAATAATCGTAATACTCAATTTGAGCCCGATGCTCTTTTACGGCTCTTGTTTTTTTATAGTCGTTTTTTTGTTCCGAATCAAGAATTCGTGCTTTTGTATTATCACTCCATTGAATATCGAACATTGCTCTCAGCTCCTTTTTAATATCATCGTCATAAACAGGGCAAGCCACTTCTACGCGGTGGTCTAGATTACGGGTCATCCAGTCGGCAGAAGTAATGTAGAAAATTTCATCTCCTGCATTACCAAACACAACAAACCTACTATGCTCCAGATACTTATCCACTATGCTAATCCCTTCAATATTTTCACTCATACCCTTTACACCTGGCTTAAGAGAACAGATTCCTCTTATAATAAGTCGAATCTTGACACCAGCTTTACTTGCAGAATATAAATGATTAACCATTCCCTGATCTACTAAATTATTTAATTTGATATCGATATAGGCAGGCTTGCCATTCTTAGCATTACGTATTTCATTTGTGATTAATTGCATAAACTGTTTTCGCATACTGTATGGAGAAACTACCAGATGTCTATAATTGAATCGTCTATAATTATGCTTCAAGAATTCAAACACTTTAGTTACTTCAGCTGTAATTTGTCTATTGGTTGTAAACAATCCCTCATCGCAATATATATTGGCAGTTCCCTCATGAAAATTACCAGTGCCTATATAAGCATAGCTTCTAACTCTTCCAGACTCTTTCCTATGAATCAAAGCAATTTTACTATGCACTTTTAGCCCCGGAACCCCATGTATTACACGCACTCCTGATTCCTGAAGTTTTTCTGACCACTTCAAATTGGCTTTCTCGTCAAAACGAGCCAATAGCTCAATAAGCACTGTAACCTTTTTACCATTTTTAGCGGCATTATTTAAAGCGTTTATCACTTTTGAGCGTTCTGCAACACGATATAAAGTAATTGAAATCGAAGTAACATAAGGATCAACAGCAGCTTCTCTTAAAAGATCTATAAAATGATTAAATGTTTGATATGGGTAGTGTAATAAAATATCCTTCTTTCGGAGTACTTTCATGATACTACTATGATCATCCACATCTTTGTGGGGCAATGCAGGAGGATTCTGCACTTCTAAGTAAGCATCAACGGATGGAAATTTTATAAAATCTTTAAAATTATGGTAAATTCCACCAGGAATTAAATTATCCTCTTCACCCAAATCCATTTGTTTTGTAATGAACTTAAACAAATCAACGGGCATTCTTTCATCATAAACTAATCGCACAGGTTGACCAATATTTCTACGCTTTAAGGAAATGGCCATTTTCTCCATAAAACTCATAGATATATCATCATCAATATCTAATTCTGCATCACGAGTAATTTTAATTGTATATGCTTCAATTTTATCATATTCAAACATAAAGAATATGTCATCCAAAGAATATCTGATAATATCATCCACAATTATGATATAAGTATCACTTTCCAGTCCTTTTCTTTTAGGTAGTACAACAAAGCGTGGGTTATTGCCTACAGGCACCTCTACTACTGCATATTTATTCCGTTTCGGTTTGCCCTCAACAGACATTTTCACTGCCAGATATATAGCTTTATCTTTTAAATAAGGGAAAGACTTATCCCTACTAAGCATAATGGGAACCATCAAAGGGCTCAATTCATTTGTAAAGTATTCTCTTGCAAATTCACCTTGAATAGTATCAAGCTGAAGTTCATCAATAACGTGAACACCAACCTTATCAAGTTCTCTAAGTAATTTTTGATATATTTCACGAAATCGTAACTGCAATTTTATAACAGTATCTTGTATTTGGTCAAGGACATCCTGAGGGGTAACATCACCAAGAATAACTTTTGAATCCTTGCCAATATCAACTAATCGCTTCATTGTTGCCACACGAACTCTAAAAAACTCATCCAGATTATTGGAAAAAATCCCTAAAAACCGAACCCTTTGAAGCAATGGATTTCTCTCATCATCAGCCTCTTGCAAAACTCGCTCATTAAAAGATAACCAACTAATTTCGCGGTTGATAAACCGACTTTCTTTCTTACTCTTCTGCATTTATCGATTCTTTATGGCAATAAAATAGTAAATGTACGATTAACGAACAAAAAATGACATAGTTATTTACCCATAATTTACATTAAAAGCTATACAAATTTCAAATATAACAACCTTGAAGAAAAAAGCTAAGTTAATAATGATCAGTAAAAGTTTAAAAAATAAAAAAGCCAACCTCAAATTGAAGTTGGCTTTAGATAAGTTGTAAATTATTATTTTACAATCAGCTTCTTTACTGTATTATCATTGATCACAACGTAATAAAAACCTCTTATTAGGTTATCTTTATTTTCAACAGGCACCATTGCACTATTGTATACCTGCACTTTATCATTACTATTAATTCCTCTAATATGCCATTGTTGTCCTTCTCTTACTGGCATTGGGTAAAGACTGATCTTTGAATTTGAAACATGCACGTTCATTACTTTGAGTATTTCATGTGTCCCATCGTAATCAGTTTGAGAAAGTTGAATATAAACATTACCATTCATATCGGGTGTGAAAGAATAACTATATTCATTGGTATTCGATGAATTCCCTACTCCACTTACCTGATCAACTAACTCCCAATTTTGCATATTGCGACTCACTTTAATAGAAAAATAGTCATTGTTTATTTAAGCCGATGTTGACCAGGTTACTAAAACCTCATTAGATTCTACATCTGCACTGGCGTATAAAAGTTTAACCGGCAGTGGACTTTGCACAGTACCAGAGGAATCAGTCATACTACCTCCTCCTGTTGGTGTAGGTCCAGAATAATTACCATCAACACTAACAACTCCGTCATTCACAATACTTGCTCCAGCATTTGCATTAAAATCCCCACCAACATCCATTGCTCCGGTATTATTTATTGTCAATACAGCATTGTTTTTAACATCAACATTTCCTGTAATATTCAAAACACCTTTAAGATCAATAACTGCACTATTTTTTATATCCAGCGTCGTAGCTGTAATAGTTACACCCGCAGGTATTATTAAATTCGATCCATTGTTCAAAGTTATTACATCATAAGTAGCATCAACGGTCAGCGTTCTCTCCTCGCCATTACCAAGTGTTAGATTTTGAGCGTTTGCGTTATATACCAAGCCACTTAAGAGTAAAGTGAAAATGATCAGAATGTAATTTTTCATGTGTTTAGACTTATAATAAAGGTTATTTAATTTAATCTGTTCTCCATAAACGAAAATCGTTCCATAAAGTTCCTAATCAATAGGAAGCTTTGACGAATGATTAGATTATTATGACGAATGATAAAAATAGTATTGAAAAGTACATAAAAATATGCTTATGTGCACTCAATCTACATTTTATTAATATTTCATTAACTTTTCAATTTTCATAAATCCAATTTGCCTATCCCAGATTTTTTTATAGTATGGTATTCAAAAACAATAATTATGAATTGGATAGATTTAACAATCTTTATTATTTATATGCTCCTTATGCTTGGAGTGGGTGTTTATTTTTTAAAAAGAAACAAATCTGCAGATGATTATTACGTTGGTGGCAGAACTATGAGCAAATGGCATATCGGACTCTCGGTTGTCGCCACTGATGTGGGAGGAGGATTTAGCATTGGATTGGGTGGTCTTGGTTTTATTTTAGGATTAAGCGGTAGTTGGATGTTATTCACCGGTTTAATTGGAGCATGGTTGGCCGGTACATTTTTAATACCCAAAGTCTATCCATTAGCAAAGACAGAAAACTTTTTAACATTCCCTCAATTATTAAAGCATAACTTTGGAGCAACAGCAGCCTTCATTGCCGGAATTATATCAGCGATTGGATACCTCGGCTTCACAAGTTCACAATTACTGGCAGGAGCTAAATTAGCATCCGCTTCATTCGTTGATTTAAGTCTCAATGAGGCTTTACTTGTAATGGGAATTATTGCGGTAGTTTATACATTTCTAGGAGGTTTGAAAGCAGTTATTTACACAGATACAATTCAGTGGATTATCTTATTAGCAGGCTTAATTGGTATTGGTATACCTCTTGGATATTTTTATCTGGGAGGCTGGAATGCCATAACCAATGCGCTACCAGATTCATATTTCTCATTTTCTAATATAACGTGGCAGCAAATGGTTAAATGGTTTGTTACCATCATTCCTATTTGGTTTGTGGGCATGACACTCTACCAAAGAATATACGCATCAAAATCAAAAGAAGAAGCAAAGAAAGCATGGTATATAGCCGGAGTTTTTGAATATCCCTTGATGGCATTTATGGGAGTTATTATTGGCCTATTTGCACGAATAGCATTTATAAATAATGATTTCGAAGCATTAGGCTTCCCCGCAGATGGAGCTATCGATGAAGAAATGGGCTTACCATTATTCTTAAGAACGATACTTCCTCCCGGACTTATGGGTATAATGATGGCAGCCTACTTTTCAGCCATCATGAGCACTGCTGACAGCTGCCTCATGGCTTCATCAGGCAACATTGTAACTGACATTCTTAAAATTCCATCGCACAATACTAAAAAACACCTCCGTATTGGACAAATTACAACTTTACTTGTTGGTGCTCTGGCTTTATTACTTGCCTTACAAATGCAAAATGTATTGGAGCTCATGCTCTATTCCTATGCATTTATGGTAAGTGGATTACTGGTACCTGTACTGGCCATATTCTTTTTTAAAACCAAATCAAAAATTGCCGCAATTGGCTCTATGATTATTGGAGGAGGAACTACATTAATACTTATCATTACTGAATTAAAACTGCCTTTGGATTTAGATCCCAACATATTTGGAATAAGTGCTTCATTCATTGTATATTTCCTAATTACCAATTTTATTAAAAAAACGTGAGATAAAGCTGAAAAATCTATAAAATGCGGTTGAAAAATCTTATTTTTGCACAATTTTTAACTTAAATCAGGTACGCATGTCATTTATAGAAGACAAAATTCGTTTTGAAGGGCTTACTTACGATGATGTAACGCTTGCTCCGGCTTACTCCGAAGTTATACCCCGAAATGTTGATTTAACAACACGCTTCTCAAAAAATATAATGCTAAATAGCCCAATTGTTTCTGCTGCAATGGACACAGTCACAGAAGCACCTATGGCTATTGCTATTGCAAGAGAAGGTGGAATTGGTGTAATTCATAAAAACATGAGTATTGAACGCCAGGCCAAACAAGTTAAGATGGTAAAAAGAGCTGAAAATGGTATGATTATAGATCCGGTTACCATTTTAAAGGAAGCCACTGTTGGTGATGCTCTAAACCTAATGAGCGAATACAAAATTGGCGGAATACCTGTAGTTGACAGTAGTAAAACACTGATTGGAATTGTAACTAACAGAGATTTACGATTCGAAACAAACTTTAAAAAGAAAATAGATAAAGTGATGACCAGCGAGAATCTGGTAACCACAAATCAAAATATTGATCTTGAAAAAGCAGCAGATATTCTTCAAAAACATAAAATTGAAAAACTACCCGTTATTGATGAATCCAAAAAATTAGTAGGCTTAATTACATATAAAGATATTACAAAAGCCAAAGACAGACCAAATGCTTGTAAAGACAATTATGGTAGTCTACGAGTAGCAGCAGGTATTGGTGTTACTGACGACAGTCTGATTAGAGCCGAAGCACTTGTAAATGCAGGTGTAGATGCCATTATTATTGATACTGCTCATGGTCATTCAAAAGGTGTTATTGATTTGTTGAAAAAAGCAAAGAAACAGTTCCCTCAAATTGATTGGGTAGTTGGTAACATTGGGACAGCAGAAGCGGCTATTGATTTAGCTAAAGCTGGAGCTGATGCCGTGAAGGTTGGTATTGGTCCAGGTTCAATTTGTACTACACGTGTAGTTGCAGGTGTTGGAGTACCTCAGTTATCTGCCGTTTATGAAGCTGCTAAAGCATTGAAGGATTATGACGTTCCTGTGATTGCAGATGGAGGATTACGTTATTCAGGAGATATTGTAAAAGCATTGGCTGGAGGCGCAGACAGTGTAATGGCAGGATCTCTTTTTGCAGGAACAGAAGAAGCGCCTGGTGAAACCATTATTTATCAGGGTAGAAAATTCAAGTCATACCGTGGAATGGGTTCTGTGGAAGCAATGAACGAAGGTTCGAAAGACCGTTATTTTCAATCTGAAGAGGACGATATTAAAAAACTTGTACCTGAAGGAATTTCTGGAAGAGTACCATATAAAGGAACAGTTTCAGAAGTAATTTATCAGTTATCAGGTGGATTAAGAGCTGGAATGGGATATTGTGGAGCTAGCAACATCGAGGAGTTAAAGAAAGCCTCATTTGTGCGCATTACATCAGCCGGAGTGATTGAAAGTCACCCACATGACATAAGTATAACAAGAGAAGCACCTAATTATAGTAGATAATAGTGTTAGCATAAAATAAAATTAAAATCAAAGAGTTTATAACTTGATATAATTATAAGATTTTGGGAGTGAGACCAACCCATGACAAAGCCAATATAGGCAGTTAAAGGTTTGTTTCACTTCGCTATTTAAACATTAACTGAAAATTTAAGTTGAATTCAGACAAATAAAAGATACGTATGAAAAAGTTTTTATTAATTCCATTTATTGCAATTCTATTCAATGTACAATCATTCGCACAAGAAAATGTATTATTAGAAATTGACAATGAGAAAGTTACTCTTGAGGAATTTAAACGAATCTATTTCAAGAACAATAAAGATTCTGCGTTAACTATGGAATCTTTGGAAGAGTATTTGGAGTTATTTACAAACTTTAAACTCAAAGTACATGAAGCCAAGGCTCTTAAACTCGACAAAAGAGTAAAGTTCATTAAAGAACTCGATTCATATCGGGAACAACTAGTTAAACCTTACCTTACTGATAGCAGCACTGACGAACAACTAATACGTGAAGCCTACGATAGAATGAAATATATCGTAAGAGCCAGTCATATTTTACTTAAAATCCCACCAAAAGCAAGTCCAGAAGACACGCTAAAGATTTACAATGAGGGGATGCAGATTCTTGATCAACTAAAAAATGGAGAAGATTTTGCTAAAATTGCTATTAAATACTCACAAGATCCTTCTGTAAAATATAATGGCGGTGACCTTGGTTACTTCTCTGCATTCAAAATGGTTTATCCTTTTGAAAATGCTGCATTTAATACAAAACCTGGTGAAGTTAGCAATCTTGTTCGCACTCGTTTTGGATATCATATTATAAAAGTTACTGATAAAAAAGAAGCTCCGGGTTCAGTAGAAGCAGCTCACATTATGGTAAGATTACCACAAAATGCCCCTGTTGAGCAAACACAAAAAGCAGTGGCGAAAATCAATAATATTTATAAAGAGTTGCAAGACGGACTAGATTTTGCCAAAGCAGCAGAAAAATACAGCGAAGATCCACAAACTGCTAAAAAAGGAGGATTACTTCCTAAATTTACACCCGGAAGAATGCTTCCTAACTTCGAAGAGGAGATTTTCAAACTTGAAAATGGAACTTACAGTAAACCTTTTAGAACTAAAGTTGGCTGGCACATTGTAAAAAAAATCAACAATGAACCAATTGCAAGCTTAGACAGAGAGCGAGGCGAGATTAAACGAAAACTGTCAAAAACAGCAAGAGCTCAATTGAGTCGTAAAAAAGTAATTGATTATTCCTAATTGGGTATCCCAAATCCGAA
>PKTE01000049.1 GCA_002869335.1 Salinivirgaceae bacterium
TATGATATACTTGAATTGTTATAGTAGTATCATCAGTACATTCGTTGCCATTTTCAGTATAAAGAGTTACATTAAAACTTTCATCTTCTGTATTACTAGTATTGCGGAAAATATGTACAGGATTTACCTGACTTGAACTTGTTTCATCAGCGAAGTCCCAAAAATAAGTATTTACACCCTGTGAAAGGTTAGTAAATGAAACTTCTACCGGATGACAGCCTTCCAGAGTATTGGTCGCAAAACTTGCGTTTATCTTTGGATAAACCGTAATCAGTTGCTCCATTGAGTCGGTACATGCTCCTCCAGTATTTGTCACAACTAGTTTAGCAGTAAACTCGGCTTCGTTTGAAAATGAATTGTTTGAATATTCGTGTGATACAGTTTGTGGAAGATTAATAGAGTAGCTATCTCCATCGCCGTAAGTCCATTCATATGTGTTTGCACCTTGTGATACATTGATAAACTGAGCTGTGAACGGTGTACATCCAGCACTTGGGTCTGTTGTGAATTCTGCTTTTAAAGCTCTCTCAACAGTTATTACCTCTTGATGCTGCGCTGTACATCCATACTCTGAAGTCGTGGTTAACCACACTTCAAATGAGCTTGTACCATTATAATTAAAGTGCTCAAATGTATGTGGCGGATCTTGTTCGTCTGATGAGGTATTATCACCAAAGTCCCAATCAAAGTTCACATTTACTGTATTGCCGGCTGGTTGGTATGTAAAGTTTACAGGAAGTGGATTACAACCACGATTTACATCCATTGTAAAGTCTGCAGTAACTTCAGGATATGCTGTTATCTGCTTAGTGATAGAGTCAACACAATTGCCAGGGCCTGTATTTGTTACAACTAACTTGACATCATGAACGAGATTGTTGTTTGTTGTATTAACCATAGTTGTATTGGCAATATTGGTTGAACTTGCTAAAGCTCCGTCAATATACCACCTCCATGTTGCAATGTCACCTTCAGACGCGTCTGTAAAGTTTGTTGTGAATGGTGAACAGCCCGCTGCTGCTGGCATAGTAAACTGTGCATCAAGTCTTGATGCAACTGTAACCTGACTAAATGATGAATCCAGACATCCATATTCACTTTCTACAATAAGTTTGATATCATAGATTCTTTGTGTAGCAAGGTCGTTGTTAAATGTATGGGTTGGACTCTCTAGATTTGAGCTGCTATTATCTCCAAAATCCCAAAAATAGTCATACGTGCTTGCAGCATGTGAGAAGTTTACTGTAAGTGGGTTACAACCTTCAGTTACCACATGCGTAAAGCTTGGATCTAATTCGGGATAAACTGTAATTATTTTTTGTGTTGTATCATAGCATGTAAATGTGCCTGTGCTTCTGGCAACCATCATTATTGTATCGTACCTAACAGTACCTGATGTGTTTGTAAGAATTAGCTGTGGATTTACAAGGTTTGAGAATGAAACCCCATTTCTATACCATGTTCTTGCTGTTACATTACCATCAGATACATCAGAAAATTGAACCTGGAATGGACTACAACCATTTACCTTACTTGCTTGCATTCTGGCATCGAAATATGAACCAACTGTAACGGTAGCGTTAGCTGAATCCATACAGTTATAAGGTGATGTTACTGTAAGTTCTATGTCATATATTCTTGGTGCAGCATTAATGTTGTTAAATGTGTGTGATGGATTTTTTATTGATGAAGAACTATTATCATCGAAATCCCAGTTATAACTCATCGCTGGGTTGTTGGGTGAGTTATGAGTGAATTGAACGGTCAATGGGTTACAGCCTTGTGTAAGGTCCTGAGTAATGTTAGCATATACTGCGGGATAAATTGTAATCGTGCGCTGCATGCTATCTATGCAAGCTCCGGCACTGTTAGTCCCAATAAGTGTTATTGTCGTATCGATTGGTGCATCACCCGTATTGAAAAATGTAATTGATCCTGGATTTTGGGTATTAGAAATTATAACATCTTCTTTTTTCCATGTCCATGAGTCAATTCCACCTGAAGAGGTGTTTTGAGGTGTTAAAGTAAATGGGGAACATCCCTGAGCTGTATCAATAGTGAACCCTACTTCAATGTAAGGGCCTACAGTTATAGTTACGTTTGAAGTGTCTGTACATCCTTTTGCTGTTTGTACAGCAAGTTCTACAAGGAATGGCGTTGAAGTATTATTAAAATGTTGGAATGTATGGTCAGGTGCCAATGCACTGCTTGATGAATTATCACCAAAGTCCCAATTTCTGGAAACGCTAACAAGATTAGTTGGAGTATGTGCAAAACTTACCTCAAGTGGATTACATCCATTTAATGGTGCGGCTGTAAATGTTGCATCTGCAATTGGATATACTTCTATTTCTTGCTGTACAGTATCTGAGCAACCTGCTGCATTTTCTACAACTAATTGACTTGTATGGAAAAGTGAGTTCGATGTTGGGTTAGTATATGTATGATTTACTGGACCGGAACCCACTTCTAAAGGAGATCCATCGCCCCAATTCCATTCATAACTTGCGATTGGGCCAGATGATTGATTAGTGAAAATTACATCCAGGTCTGCACATCCTTTTATTTTATCACTTGAGAATGCTGCAAATACAGCAGGGTGTACATTAATGTCAATTGTTGCTGTATCTGAACATCCTGCAGCACCATTTACTATTTGATAAACTGTGTATAGTTCATCTGCATTATTGAAATTTTGGAATGTATGGGTTGTATTTCCAATATTATTTAAAATAGTACCGTCACTGAAGTTCCATTTCTTCGAAGTAATTGGTCCTATTGACGTATCAGTAAATGTTACAAGAGTATTATGACAAATATCTGTTAAGTCTTGATCAAATCCGGCGGAAACTTGTGGGTAAATAGTTAAGTTAACTGTTTCCACATTAGAACACCCATTATTACTAAATACTTCAAGTTTGAGTGTTAGGTTTATATTGACCCCAGTTGTATTCTGATATGTGTGAGTTCCTGGATTTTCCACAAAAGCAGTATCTCCATCTCCCCAAACCCATTGTATACTATCAATGGTAGTCATTGTACTTAAATTTGTGACACTAACTTCCAAAGGTGCACAACCCGTGGTTTTATTAATAAAGAAGTCGGCTGTTACCGGCGGAAATACTGTTACTTGTTGTTCTGCAGTGTCTTTGCAGTTATATGGTGATGTGGCTACCATGCTAACATCAAATTGCTGATTTGCAGTGGTACTATTTATATAAGTGTTTTGTGGGTTTTCTGTAAATGCCAGGTTTCCATCATCGAAGGTCCATTTATAAGTATTGCCAATTGTAGGGGTAGTATTATTAAAAGGAACTAGAAATGGACTACAGCCTGCTGTGTCAATTGGTTCAAAATCAGCATTTACTGCCGGGTAAACAATTGCATTTCTTGTGAAAGCATCAGCACATAGGTATCTGTAAGCAGCCAATGTAATTTCAACAGTATCAGTAACTGCTCCTAGATTTTTATAGCTTAATAAGGGCTCCGCATCGCCTGAATAGGGCACTCCATCTAGAAACCACTGGTAACCATCACGTTCGCCAATGGTATTGTTAATAGTCGCGACTGAAAGAGAATCACATGTTACTAGCGGATCGCTGGTGGTGTAATAAGCCTGAATTAAACTATCTACATTTACTGTAACTTTTGCAGTATCAGGATCTGCAGCGCAAGGGTTGTCTATTTCAACATAGAAAACATGGCTGCCTGGAGGAGGAATAACTTTTATTGACTCAGTTGTTAAGTCTCCAAACATGCAGCCAGTACAAGTAGTAGAACTCCATTGATAGTTAATACCTCCTGATGCTCTAATATAAGTTGAATCTCCATAGCAAAGTTCGATTAAATCGGAGTTTGTTCCTGAAGCAACAGCAGAAGAGTTATTTGTCTTAAAATCAGAAAAATAACCATATTTACAGCCTGTTGACGAAGTTCCATTGTAAAGTCCCATTTGGAATATTGTCTCAGTATTATAAATGGTTGTTACCTCTCCATCCGGAACACCTGGCGCTTGTGCATCAGGAAAATCATTGGCCCCTCTGTCGAGATAATACCATTCTTCTCCAGCAGGTGTATTGGGTACCTGGGTGAAATTACCTTGTGGGATTTGATAAACAGTTCCATCTTCATATTCCATAAAAAAAGCATCCGTGGCATCACCTTCAACTAATAGGTTGATATAAAAAGGAGCTCCTGATGTTCTCGTAAAGCTTACACGCGTTGATCCTTTACATCCATCGATAGTAGGAAGTAATGCTCCTCCCATTTCTCTCTGAAACCCTCCAACATGGAATAAATAGACTCTTTTGTCACAGGTGATATAATCTGTATCTCCTGAGATGATGACCGGAAGTGTTTGCCCTGTGTTAATTGTCCCAACATTTACACCATCAACCTCCACATTTGTAGCGCCATCTGTTGCCACAATGAAGTAATGCTCGTCAATTGATAGCCTTGTTTTAATTACAATGAAATCATAACCAATTGTGTATTCACCACCTGCACCAACGGTTTGAATTGGTACAAGTTGATCTCCCAGTAAATCATAATGGCTTGCCCCAGGGTCATCTACAGAGTCATCTGATAATGTAACAGCTATTAGTTTACTATTAGATGTAACTCTTGTACCTCCAAGATGCGCAGCAGCGGCTTCGTCATCGGCCACTACAGAATATGTTTCACCTGCTTGCATAATTGGAGTTGTAATTACGGAACCTGCAGGTAAACCATTTGCTGGTGCAGTTATTTCAAATGTGACTACTGTTCCATTTTCAGCGGCAACCACATCTATTCTATTTCGTGCAGGGGCAGCCCAACTACCGTCATGGTTATTGTAAGTATTCTGAACTGGACAGAAAAATTCATATCCCAAAGCGTTTTCACCCTTTAAAGAGTAAATATCTCTGTTATTAGATGGGTCTACTTCATAGTAAGCCGTAATTGGTGCATCAGCTCTGATTAATATCCCTTTTCTATCTACAATTCCTGGAGAGACAGATTCAATTAAGTTTATTCTGGGCGTTAAGTCTTCTAAATGTGTTTCAAAACCCGTTAATGTTAAGTTTATAGGCGTGAATGCTGGCTGTTGCGGCATTGTAATGGTTACATTAGTAGGTGTAGTTGTTTGTGTTGATGAGACTACAAGGTTTATTGGTCTATCAGCATGATTGTTTGTAACTTCCGGAGCAACAAACCAAAATACTGTGTCAACTTGTGCTATTGAGAGTAGTGGTGCTAACCAAAGTATAATTATAACAAAATGTCGTTTCATTAGCTTTTTTTTAACATATACGAAGATACAATAAAAAAGTTGAAAAAAATTAACAAATTATTAACTAAATAATGCCAAGATGTAAATTTCAATTTCTAGATCCCTGAACTGCTAATTATTTCATTATAAATTTATAAAAAAAACTCTTCATAGTAAAGTTTGTTTACGTAATATTGATTAAATTTATATTTGAGTTGACTAATACAAACTTCCTAATAACAACACCGTATATAAGATATAGGGAAAAAAACTTAATATGAGAATACTAATACTAATTACTGCAGCGATTGTCATGCTTATAAATCAAATGCATGCACAGACATATTTTTATGAAGATTTTGAGTACGATGGGGGTATGCCTATAGATTGGACTCAGGAAACAATAAATGAAAATTATTATTGGCGAGCTTCTCCTGGTGGCCACACTGTTACTCCTGAAGTTCCAGGTAGTAGAAGGCCTCCTGCTGCATTTGAAGGTGAGTATAATGCAATTTTTGAAAAGCTTACTTTAACAAATGCTGTAACGCGATTAATAACTCCAGAAATTGATCTAAGTTTTGCAATTAAAGCTCAACTGCAGTTCTATCACGCTCAATATGAGCGTTGTCTGATATCAGGAGGGTGTAATAATGACCAACTTAGAGTTTATTATAAATATACAGATGAACTCGAAAATGAATCATGGGTTTTATTAAAAACTTATACAGATGAGGTTCCTGAATGGACATTAAGAACAATTAATATTCCGGATTCGGCAAATCTTGATAATTTTCAGTTAGCTTTTGAAGGACTTACTGGTCCTGGTTGGGGTACTTGTATTGATAGTGTAGTTATTATTGAAAATGGTTTGATATCTAGGTTTATTAGTAAAGTCAATATTGTTCAACCATCCGAATCTTATGTGCCAGCAGGTAGTTTTAATAATCCTATTCTGAGAATAGATATTACAGTAAAAGGGAATCAAGGAGATATAATCCTGGATAGTCTGCATGTGATATCTTTAAATGATCCAGGGGTTTCTCTTGCAGAAAATGGTTTAAAATTGTATGCGACCGAAGATAGTGTTTTTAGAGATCCTGTTCAAATCGGTAGTGAAGGGAATTTTGTGAATGATGAATATATATTTGTAGGTTTAAATAAATCGCTGGAAACAGGTTCATCATCGATTTGGGTTACATATGATATGCCAGGAAGTATTTCTTCTGATATTCACGGTTCGAAATTAGATGCATATATTCCTCAGGGTGGTATTAAAGTTGGCGGAGGTAATTACCCTGCTGTGGATCAATCTCCTGAGGGCTATCGTGAATTATTTGAATCTTTATTTCACGATGATTTTGAGACGGAAAAGGGATGGACATTTATTGGCGAATTTGAGCAGGATATACCTATTGGTTTAGGTGGAGTAGACTACGGATTTCCAGATCCTGATTATGCGCATTCAGGAGATTCTGTAATTGGTACTGACCTTACTGGATTAGGAAATAGACATGGTGATTATGAAAATAGTCTTGCAAAAGATGCTTATCAGGCAATATCTCCTGTAATTAATACCAACTATTATGCTGAAATGAATTTACAGTTTTATAGATGGTTGAATATCGAACTTTTTGATACTGCAAGAATTTATTATTCATTAGATGAAAGTGATAATTGGGTACAATTATGGACTAATCAGGGGGTTATAGTTGATGATGAGTGGCGTGTTAATCCAATAGATTTGCCAGAGGAGACTGACTTCGCTTCAAGTATTCAGTTTAAATTTACAATTGGTGGTTCTGATCTGTTTTCAACCTATTCAGGATGGAATATTGATGATTTTTCACTTGTGGGTAATTATATTACATATGATTTGAAACCAGTTGAGTATATTGGGCCATTGTGTTATTGTGGTCATGATTAAAATGAAAATATAACGGTTAAGGTATCAAATCTTGGTGCAAATGATGCGTCGAATATTCCAATTGGATTTTCATTTGATGAGGGGCAAACATGGATAATGGATACAATTGCATCAACAATTGAAAGTGGTGATACTATAGATTATACTTTTAATAAAGTTGCAGATTTTACAGAAGGTGGCTGGTATGATATATGGATCAAAACTTTCTTTGAAGAGGAAGAATTACCTGGTAATGATTTATTAAAACGTGATCAATTTATGCCTTATCAGGTGCAACCTCCTTATCAAACTGCCTTTAATAGTAATACTGATTATTGGAATATGTGGGATGGTACATCTGCATGGGAATGGGGAGTGCCTTTTGACGCAGTTATAAATGAGCAGGTTAGTGGCAATAAAGTTTATGCTACTAAACTAGGCGTCAATTATCAAATAAATCAAAATTCATTACTTGAAGGTCCGTGTTTTGATTTTAGTTCTATGACGACACCAGTTTTTGAATGCCGCGTGTGGGGGCAGGTTGCTGATTTAAATGATGGGCTAACATTGATGTATAGTTCAGATGGAGGCGATACATGGCAGCCAGTGCCAGGTGATACTTATTTTGATTGGAATTGGTATGATAATACTACAGCAAATCCACCAGCAGTTCCCGGTTGGAATTTCTCATCCACTGAATGGGTAAATATGAAAACAATTCTTCCACCAAGTTTTAGCTCATTTGAGTATGTGAAGATTGGTTTCCTATTTACATCAGATGATGTAGATAATGATGAAGGATTTGCAGTTGATGACGTGAAAATTTATGATGCACCTTATAATATTGGACTTGCATCTCTTGAATATCCTTATACTAGGTGTGAATTTCCGGATACTACACATGTTAAAGTGAAAATTGAAAATACAGGTCCGGGTTCAATACCAGCAGGAACTAAGTTTCCACTTAAGTTAAAGTGGCAGAGTAGTTTGGTTGCAATAGATACACTTGCATTAGAGAGTGATTTATCTGCTGGCAGTTTTGTGAATTTTATTTTTAACGAAACGGTTTCTATGGATTCAGCCGGAGTGTATAGTTTTGAAATAATAAATGTTGGCGAGAGCAATCCATTGTTTTACGGACCGAGTGATGATACTTTAACTACAACAGTTGAAGTGATTGGTATGCCTAGGTATAATCCATTTGCTCCAATTACAGGTAAATCAAGTGGTTTTGTATCTCTTAATGCAGGAAGTGGTTATTCAAATTATGCCTGGAGTACAGGTTATGATCAACAAACCTATCAAGCTTTTAGTGATGGAATCTATAAGGTTACAGTTACTAATGCATCTGGCTGTACTGCTTCAGATTCAACAGAAGTTATTACGTCAATTCATGATCTTGAGATGACACAGGTAATTTCTGCCATTAATGATGCATGTACTCGTCCTTCTGCTGTTTCCATAGAATTTGAACTTACTAACAGAGGTGAAGAACACTATGGAATTGGAGAAGAAATACCTGTTGCATACAAATTAAATAATGAAGAACCAGTTCTAGATACAATTGTAACTACAGATAGTTTGCATATTGACAGTTCAATTATATACACCTTTCCAGTTCCGGTAGATATGAGCTATGAAAGAGAACATACCTTGTTAGTATATGCTAATAATGCCAAAGATTTGAATCGGTCTGACGATACAATTACTATAGTATCAAATACATGGGGTATTCCTATGCCTGACTTCTTGTTAGATACAATTTATTCAAGTCAGGTTGATACTTTAATACTTGATGCTGGGGATGGATTTACTTCGTATCAATGGCAAGACTTGACAGATACCCGATATTATAATGTTACAAGTAATGTTAGTCAATGGTATTCAGCGGCTGTAAATGATATCAATGGCTGTGGTCCGGGAGTAGATTCCGTTTATGTAAGTACTAATGATTTGTATGTTACTGAGTTAATGGATCCGATAACTGCTTGCGAAAACGGTTCGGAACTTAAACCAATTGTTAGATTATATAATAATAGTGGTAATGTAATTTCTGCAGGAGAATCAATAAAGTTTAATTTCTCAGTAAATGAAAGTAATGTTTATACTGATATAGTTACGGTTAATACTGACTTCATTGGAGAAACATACAGAAACTTTACATTATTGTCAGATTATAATTTTTCAGATACGGGTTATTATGATGTGAAAGTTTGGATCAATTTTATGAACGATGCTAATAGTATTAATGATACTATTTTTACAACTGTTCGTACAAAAGGATATCCTGATGTTGAGTTTGAACAAGATACTATTTTTACTTTAAGTGCTGACACATTAGTTTTTGATGCTGGTAATAACTTTGCAAGTTATTTGTGGCAAGATGAATCTATTAATCAGACATTTAATGTAACATCTGGAAAAAGTGCACTTTATTCAGTAACTGTGAGTAATGAAGATGGTTGTGGTAATGATTCTGATTCAATATATGTGTTTGCATATGATATTAGTGTTGAAGACCTTAATAAGCCTGCTAGCAGTTGTGAATTGTCGGAAAATCAACCTGTAAGAGTTAAGGTTAAAAACCTGGGTAAGGATTCTCTATTAGTTGGCGATATTATTCCTGCTAAATATAATTTGAATGAATCAGGCTGGGTAACTGAAGATATTGTATTAGATGTTGATGTGGCACCGGATGAATTATTTTTCCTTGCTTTTTCTCAAACTGCTGATATGAGCGATAATGGGGTTTATAATTTGGATGTTGAATTAAATTACCCACTTGATGCAAGAAAATCAAATGATTCTGAGAGCTTTATTGTAGAATCTTATGGCTATCCTGAATTTGAATTGAATTATAATATGGTAAGCACAACTCAACCAGATACTGTTAATTTAATCGTAACTCCATCAAATTATGCCGGATATTTATGGAATGTAGGTGTTAACAATGATACTTTATCACTTGCAGGATATGATGAGCATTGGTATTCTGTAACAGTATCCAATATTAATGGTTGTGCCGCTTCTGATTCTACTTTTATTAATACGAGTAACCTAACTTTAACAAAATTGCTGGAGCCAATAAACGAATGTCAGCATTCTACGGTAGAAAATGTTTCTATCAGGTTTAAAAATGTGGGCTCTGATACAATTCCGGCCGGAACAGAAATAGATATGAATATTTCAAGTCCTGTGGTTGTTGAAGAAAGCTATACGCTTCAAAATCAATTAATACCAGGAGATTCGATCGATTATACATTTACACAAACGATCAACCTAAGTGCTGTTCAGGTGCATACAGTAGAGGTTTCTATTAGCTCTGAAATTGATGCGCAACAAAGCGATAATATTTTGACAGAACAGGTTGAAACGTATGGCCCTGCAGACATTGATCTTGGCAATGAGATAACAGTCAATTCGTTACCTTATACATTAGATGCTGGCTCAGCCTATGTTACTTATTTGTGGCATGATAACACTACCGAGCAAACATTTGATATTACTGCTGATAACATTACCTCTGATGGTTTATATAGTGTTACAGTTACAAATACGCTAGGTTGTGAAGGAAGTGATAGTAGAAGAGTGAACGTGGAAATAATAGACTGGGCTATGGATGAGGTAATATCTCCGTTTACTGGCTGTTTCAGTGCTCAGCCGGAAGGAGTGGTTGTGCAAATTAGCAATCAAAGTGAAGTGCCTGTGCGCCCCGGGCGTTCATTCTTTATTAATTATAGTCTGAATGGTGGAAATGAGGTTTCAGAAATTTTTGTTACTGCTGATTCAATATATCCAACAGGTACTCTAGAGTATGATTTTGATCAAGTTCCTGACTATCAGTTTAATAATTCAGGTGTTATAGAGGTTGGTTTGGATAATGCTGATGATATTAATTCTGATAATGATTATATATCCAAAACATTTACCATTTATGATCCTGAATTTGATTTTCCGGAAGATACCTTATATCCTATAATGTTCCCTTATGTAATTACCGCTCCTGATGGCTATTCAACATATAGCTGGAGTACTGGGGATGAAACACAATCAACAACTGTAACTAATTTTGGATGGTATTATATTACTATTTCAAACTCACAAGGATGTTTTGGTACTGATTCTGTGTATGTCGCAGATCCAAACAGCATTATTTCATTAAATGGATATGAGTTTAACATTTGGCCTAATCCTGCCAACAATGAGTTGTTTATCAAGCTAAAAGATAATGGTGGCCGATACAAGATAGAATTTGTATCTATGACTGGGGCAACTTTATATTATCAGGAAAAAGAGTTGTTTACGGAAGAGCCTTTATCCATCCCAATTGGAAATATTCCAGAAGGTGTTTATATCATTAAAATATATAATGATGATACATATTTATACAGGAATTTTATAATTAGAAGATAAGACAGGGGTGTCATAAATAGATAGGCTGTCCAAAATCTGGACAGCCTATTTCATTTTATTCCAGGTAAATTATTAGTCAGTTTTAAAATCTAAACCCAAGTGTTCCAATAATTTTTGTCATATCAGAGTCAATAGAAGCTGTAGTTAAACCATACGGAGAATACTTAAGGTTTTCCATTGTTTTACTATAGGCAATGTCAAAATAATAAGATCCCGATCTAAATCCAAGTCCTAAAGAATATCCCAGTTTGTAGTTATCCTTATTAATAAGGTCGTTATTGAATGGTGAAGCATAATAAAAACCACCTGCTCGTAAGGCAAGCATAGCAATTTTATATTCACCACCTAATCTAAACGAATGGGTTGGCTTATAGAAATCAGCAATATCTCTGTTTTCTTGCGTAAATGAATAATCATCTGCTCCCAACTGGGCTGTACTATAATCTACAAATTCATAATCAGCTGATATTAGAGCTCTTTTCTTAATTAAAAAAGAGACACCTCCAAGTATTCTTGTTGGAGTAAGGATGTCATAATCACCAATATATGGTGTAATTGAATTGTAGGCAACTGATCCATTCACTGAAGATTGAATTTCTTCGGAGTAATCGTCCGTTAAGTTATAATTCGTTGGAGTGTGAATGGCAGCTCCAAATTTAAACCAATATACAGGTGAATAAATAAGGCCTAATTTTAAATTTAATCCAAGTCCGCTGGTTTTTAATGAATTGTAGTAGTCAAAATAATCAAGCTGATTAGTTGGACTTGTTGGTGTTTCGGAAAATTCAAAGGTTCTACTTATATATACGCTTTGAATGCCAAAAGTAGCCCCTAAATAAAGGTCGTCCATAAAGTTGGCTGCAAACGATAAATAATACTCGCCAATTCCTCCTTTTTCAGTAATAAATGCTTCCTGGTAGGTTCCATAATTGTCTTCAAGATAGTCATGTGTATAGTTTCCGTCTCCATCAGGATCAAAAATTACATCGTTATCTACAAAAATATCCATATACATATCGTAAGGATTTGGAACTCCTATATCAAGGTAACTGTTGAAATTATTTGTTCCTTCGAAACCAAATGCCCTGTTAAAAGTGTGTATTTGGTTGTATCCCAGTCCAAAAGTCCACGAATTTGGGCCATCACCTGATTGTAGCTTATTATAATTGGGTGAGCTGAGTGCTATACCAAATGTAGGCATATTCATGCGATATTGATGAGTTGCTAGATCAGCTTCGAAATACGATCCTGTAGTTTTATTTAACAGGCCTGCTACTGAAAAGCTAAAATCACTACCTCGGTATAATCCAAGACCTGCTGGGTTTATTGTGGCTGACGATAAATCGCCACCCAGAGCAGTGTATGCTCCTCCCATGGCTGTTACTCTTGCTGTTCCTTCGTGTTGCCAACGTGATAGTATTAAGGCATCATCGGCAATCTGGGCCATTGATTGTTGCGTCACAATAGCCAATAAAATTATAATTGCTCTTTTCATTGCTTTATTATCCTATTTAAAAGAAATAATCTAAACTTAACTAACGTCTTCTTGGTGAACTACTTGAGCTACTTGAACTTCTTGAACCCGAAGATCTGCTGCTACCTGAAGAACTTCTATTGTAACTGCTTCTTGATGGCGAAGAACTTCGATTAACTGAACTTCTTCCAGAAGAAGATCTGCTCGGTGTATAGTTCCTCTTGTTACTTGAGTTCGAATTATAATTTGAACCAGAGCTCGACGAAGACCGAGAATTTCTAATATTTGAATTTCTATTGCTTGAAGATCTTGAGCTGGACGAACTACTATTATTATAGCGGCTTCTGTTCATTTCTTGTGAACTATATCTAGTGTTTTGTCTAGCATTGTTTATATTTCTACTAGTATTTTTTCTGTCAACATCCGAATAATTAATTGTTTTGTTATTTCTGATAAGTGCATTATTACGATTCAGATTATTTGATATTCTATTATTGACTTTAGCTTGTGAACTCTCTCTCTCTTTAGCTGGTCGTGTTAATCTTTGTTGTCTTTTTTCTAAATTGCTAGGCAATGATGAACCAGATCCAGCCAATGAAGGAGTTCTTTTAGGCTTAACTCTTATATCAGATGTTGCCCCGTTATTATTGTTTCCACTATTTCCCAGCCCGGTAAGAGAATTTCCTGCTGTAGCACTATGGGATGAAGCTGAGCCAGGTGTGCTGACTGAAGTAGCAGATCCGTTTGAGTTTCCACTATTGTTGCTACCAGAATTATTTCCTAATCCGGTAAGTGAGTTTCCAGCAGTTGCACTGTGGGATGAAGCGGAACCAGGTCTGTTACCAGTTATAACTGATCCGGTTGTATTTCCACTACTGTTGGTTCCAGAATTACTTCCTAATCCGGTAAGAGAATTACCTGCAGTTGCAGCATGTGATGACGCTGTTCCTGGTTTAGGATCTCTTCGGCTAGTTTCTATTGCCGTATTATTAAGGTTTGGATTAGACGAAGTTATTGCAGGTCTCCTATTTGGCGTTGAATAATGATTAGGTCCACCACTACGTCTCCAGTCTGTTGTATAATTGTTAGATGGATAGTATCCACCATAGCTTCCTCCCCAATATCCAAGGTAATAACCATGGTTAAATCCTAACCAATATGAGCCTGGACCGTACCAAGAATAATATGGCCCGTATTAGGGGTAGCCATAAGGATAACCCCATCCATACCAGTCGTATGGGTATCCATAGCCAAATCCATAACCAAATCCGATGCTCCAACTCCAGCTTCCATAATAGTTATTGTAACCAAATCCAATATATGGAGCATAGCCTGGTGAATAGTAGTGACTATACCAGGGATCAAAGTAAGGATCTCTTAGGTAATAAGGATCATAAACATAAACGTCATGAAAACGTCTAAGTCTTTCGTTATAATCTATTACAACATAATCATCATTGCCTTTATTTTGTTCGTAGTTTTCTACGTAACCA
>PKTE01000301.1 GCA_002869335.1 Salinivirgaceae bacterium
AAGATATTAATAATCAAATAGTTACAGCATTCAAAATCAACCCTGACCAAATTTTAAACCCTCTATACTTCTCATTATCAGACTTATACAACTCATCATCCCCATTTAATTACATTTGCTGCCCAGGCATAACCAATTCCTGCTGCAATCATAGAGATCACCGAACCATCCTTTATTTTACCTTGCTCAAGTCCTAAATGGAGCGAAATAATCTGATCAATTTGTCCAGCGTGACCAAATTGATTTAAATACACAGACTGATCTTCCTTCAGTCCCAACAAATCAAGCATTACATGATGCATGGAACGTTTAAAATGAAGTACTGCCAAATAATCAATGTCTTTTCTTGTCATACCTGACTTTTTCAATGATTGATCAATGCAATGCATCCAATTGTCCATAGAAACCTCATTGAGTCGCTCTTTCATATGAGCTTCCTGCATTAGCGTAAGTGATTTATAGGCCTTATCAACATTAGCACAAGTAATTGGATTGGCCGTACCACCGTAAACTACTCCGGCATCACGTGCCATACTTCCATCGCTCATTACATGCGAACCTAAAATTTGATTTCGCTCATATCCTTTTTGCAATATCAAAGCTCCACCAGCTGCAGAAAGATTGAACATCATCGACATGGTTTTATCGGTATAGTCCACAAAGTCACCATTACGATAGCCACCTGCGATCAATACAGTTTTGATTTCCTCATCGGCCAGCATCATATCCTTAGCCATTTTAATGGCGCTTATTGTTGAACAGCAACGCTGTTGCACATCAATAGCCCAGGCTTTATGCGCTCCTATTTTCTCCTGAATATAAATTCCAGAAGTTGTAAGCGGATATTCTTTCCATTCCTCGCCAATACTCAATACCAAATCAATATCCATAGGGTCAATGCCCGTTCTATCCAAAGCATCTTGTGCAGCCCACACTCCCATATCCTGCGTACCATCTTTTTTACCGGGAATTACCTTTTGCTCAATTCCCAATTTTTCACGCACAGCTTCAGCAGTCCAAACACCATTGGTTGCAGCTGCAATTTCATCGGCTGATTGTCGTCCTTTTGGAATATAAAGGCCATATCCAACAATTCCTATAGGAGTATTTTTATTCATGTTCATTTCTTTTTTTTTAGAACTTATTGCCTACTATCACAAATCTATTTTCTTCATTACCCCGTTCCCTAAAGGGTGTGAAGAAAATCGATTTGCTCCCTTTAGGGCATGGGGTAATCAAATTGATTTTCATAACACCCTAAATTTCATTTTTCACACTAACTTTTTCTTTTCAGCATCACGCAATGACTTGCGGTCAATTTTGCCTGCATTATTTACAGGAAGAGCATCTAAAAACTCCACAAACTGAGGTGTTTTATATTTCGCTAAATTTTCGATACAATAATCAATAATCTGTTGCTGGGTTATGTTAGATCCTTCTTTTTTCACAATGAATGCCTTTCCCGTTTCTCCCCATTTCGGATGTGGCACGCCAATTATGGCCACATCTTTCACATCATCCAATTGCATAATTAAATGCTCAACCTCTGCTGGATATACATTTTCGCCACCAGAGATATACATATTTTTGATACGGTCAACTACATAGTAGTATCCCTCTTCATCTCTGGTCATAAGATCTCCGGTGTGGAACCAACCATCGCGAATAGTGTTCTTTGTAGCCTCATCATTTTTCCAATAACCGGGAGTTACCGTTTCAGCTTTTAGAATAAACTCTCCTATTTCATTATCGCCAACTTCATTACCGCTGGCATCAACAAGTTTTACATCATAAAAGAAATTTGGCGTGCCTATAGAACCTTGCTTACGTATGGCATCTGAGTGATCCAGAGAAGTAACATTTGGTCCCACTTCAGTCAAACCATAACCTTGACGTACAGGCACTCCCTTATCAGCCCAGGTTTTAATCAAAGGAATAGGCATTGCCTCACCGCCAATTACAAAATAACGGATACGTTCAAGATTAACAGTTCTAAACTTCTCTGAAGCCTCCATCATTTTTAGCATAGTTGGCACTCCCCAGAAAATGGTATGCTCATCTTTTTCCATTTGTTACAACACAGCATCTGCATCAAAGTTACGCATCAACAGTGTATAAGCACCATGAAGCACGAACGTTGCTAATAGCACATTCCAACTTCCAGTGTGGAAAGGTGGCGCGCAGTTAATTGCACGATCATTTGAAGTAATATCTAACCTTATTTCAGTATTTAAACTATTCCAAAACAACATTTTGTGAGTATACATAGCTCCCTTGGGAAAAGCTGTAGTTCCTGAAGTATAAATTAAAAATATTGGATGATCCTCATCGAATGGCTCTG
>PKTE01000188.1 GCA_002869335.1 Salinivirgaceae bacterium
CAGTAAGGTATTGGTGGAACTTTAAATTTGAAGAAAATGAAGAATGTTGACTCTATAAATCACGTAACCGGACGATCAGTTTATTTGGATGATATACCCGAACAAAAGGGAACTTTGCATGGGGTTGTGTATGGCGCACCTGTGGGACATGCCACCATCAAAAGCATTGACTATTCAAAAGCCGAAATGGTGCCGGGCGTAGTGAAAATAGTAACACACAAAGATATTACCGGCGATAATCAGATTGGTGGAATTATTGAAGATGAGCCACTTTTTGCCGAAGATGAAATTCACTTTTACGGTCATCCCATTGCGTTGATTGTTGCTAAAGATGCTTTTACGGCTCGTAAAGCCCGCCGATTGATTGAGATCGATTATGAGGAGCATGAGGTTATAACAGATCCACGCGTGGCCTATGAAAAAGGGGAGCTTTTGATTCCTTCGCGTAGTTTCCAGATGGGTGATGTCAATGCGGCCTGGGAAAAATGCGCGCATGTGATTGAAGGCAGTGTAGAGATTGGCGGACAGGAGCATTTATACATTGAAACACAAGGGTCGTATGCCTATCCAATGGATAATGGCAGCATTAAAATACATTCTTCTACACAAGGACCAACCGCTGTACAAAAAACCGCATCGCGGGTACTTGGAGTGCCAATGCACCGCATCGAAGTGGATGTGGCCCGATTGGGTGGAGCATTTGGAGGAAAAGAAGATCAGGCTTCAGGATTTGCCACTATGGTAGCATTAGCTGCATTCCTCTTACGTAAACCTGTTAAAATTACCCTCGACCGCATGGACGATATGCAAATGACAGGTAAACGTCACCCATATAGCGGCGATTATAAAATTGGATTAACCGAAGATTTAAAAATATTAGCTTATGAAACCACGCTCTATCAAAATGGTGGGGCAGCTGCAGACTTGTCTCCAGCCATTATGGAACGTACGCTATTTCATTCAACAAATACATATTATGTGCCCAACACTTTTGTAACGGTGCATAGCTGTAGAACAAATTTGCCGCCCAATACTGCATATCGTGGGTTTGGAGCACCTCAAGGAGCATTTACAATAGAATCTGCCATTAATCAAGCAGCCGAAACCTTAAAAGTTCCGGCTTATAAAATACAGGAAGCCAATTTCATTCAAGATAATGACCTGTTCCAGTATGGACAGGTAGCCGAGCAGGTAAACAATCGTAAAACCTACGAAGAGGCAATCAATTTATATGATTTCAAAGGCACAGAAAAAGCAGTTGTTGAATTCAATCAGACACACGTTGATAAAAAGAAAGGTTTGTCTGTTATGCCAATTTGTTTCGGTATTTCATTTACCAAAACACCTATGAATCAGGCGCGTGCATTGGTGCATGTCTATCAGGATGGTAGCGTGGGAATTAGTACCGGAGCCATTGAAATGGGACAAGGTGTTAATACCAAAATCATACAGGTGGCGGCACATATTTTCTCCATCAGCACAGACCGTATCAAGGTAGAATCTACCAATACAACGCGTGTAGCCAATACTTCTCCTACAGCGGCCAGTTCGGGAGCCGATTTGAATGGACATGCAACCCGTTTGGCTTGTACTGCATTAATTAAACGGTTGGAAAACACAGCAGCAGAAATGCTCGAAACTTCCATCGAAAATGTGGAAGTGAAAGATGAGTTTGTTTACAACAATGGCAAAAAAACGAATATAGGCTGGGAGCAATTGGTGGAGACTGCATTTTTGAAGCGAGTAGCTTTAACGGAAAATGGTCATTACGCTACACCCAAAATTCACTTCGATAAAACCAAAGAGAAAGGTCACCCGTTTGCCTATCATGTATATGGAACGGCTATCACAGAAGTGACAGTAGATTGTATTCGTGGAACCTATGAATTCGATAAAGTGCAAATTGTGCACGACTTTGGTAAAAGTATGAATGAAACCATTGATTTTGGTCAGGTGGAAGGCGCCTTAGCGCAGGGAATTGGTTGGATGACCATGGAAGAGTTGGCTTTTAAACCAAGTGGTAAATTAGCCAGCGATTCACTATCTACCTACAAAATTCCGGATATCTATTCTGTACCTAAAAAGGTTGATATCAAAGCCCTGGAAACAGAAGGCGCAGAATTAGCCATTCTAAAATCCAAAGCAGTAGGCGAACCCCCATTCTTGTACGGCATGGGCGCATACTTTGCCATTCGCAATGCCATTAAAGCATTCAACGGAGACTATGAGCCCGCATTCGATGCTCCTTATACGAATGAAAAAGTGTTGATGGATTTGTATCATAAAAGTTCAGTTTTAGTTTCTGAGGAAGCCAAAAAAGAAGAAAAAA
>PKTE01000011.1 GCA_002869335.1 Salinivirgaceae bacterium
AAACTGAACTAAAAAAAGAGAATAAAAACAGAAAACAAACGAGTTTGAAGGATAATAGAAAAGTTCTCATAATAGTAGGTTTAGTTAATGATGAAACTAATTTACAATTGATTAACATTTAATACCATGACATTTTTCATCAAAAAGTAAACACTAAAGAAAGAGATCGCAATGTCTTAAAATTGCTGTTTTTCAACAAATAAAGGGCCTAAGAACAAAACTACACGCATGAAATCTAAATATTTAAAAGTCTTATACATTTTGTTTTATATTACACTTACGTATTGCTAGTAAAATGATTAAATTAGAGGTGCGGAATTATTTTTTTCAACAATCGTATGTGAATAAACCACAACTAAATTATTACAGGTAATGGACCTGATAAACGAATTCGCTTTCATATTATCTAAAAACACACCTGGTGACTTTGACACAGCATTACCTGTGAATTCAAAAGTCAGAACACTCTATGAATTAATTACTAATGGGAAAGCAAAAAACGATAAAGAAGCTGCTAAAATCATATACAATTCCACAAAAGCAGATAAGAAATACCTGATGCTCAAACGCAATTTGGTTCAAAAATTATCGGATTTAGTTTATCTCCAAAGCTATCAAGAAACGGATGACGAAAACTACATGACCATTCATTTTCAAGTTGAAAAAGAGCTATTGATTGCAGAGAAACTTCTGCTACAAAATGTGTATCATAATCCAACCAAAATAATATCAAAGGTTGAACAAACTGCCGAAAAGTATTTTTTTATTGATATACAGGTGATGGCTGCACGCAAATTCAGGTCGGTATTCTCGCTAAAAGGTTACCCAAAAGAAACTGAAGAATATGACGAAAAGGTAAAGGAATTAGTTAAATATCAAAACTACTACAATGCCTCACGTGGTATGTGGGAAAAAATATATAGCAAAACCAAATTCACAGTAGCAAAAACAGATAGTCTTATAAATGAGTGCAGAGAATACATCCAAAAAATTGAACCCTGGTTAAAAAAATACAATAGCCCATTCATCAAGATCTTTTTATACAAGATTAAAATTGTCTATTATCATCAACAAAACGAACATGAAAAGATTTGGTACACGATGCAAGATTTAATTGATCTAATTGCTGAATATCCATTTATAGACAATAAAGCCCTTCAGCTAGAACTCAACTACTACATGGCACGATATTATAGAGATTCCATGCAAATTGAACAGGCAGAAAGACATATATCTGCTTGTCTTAATTTAAGCGACTATAGGGCTTTTAATAAATTTCTTATCCAGGAATTAAATTTTGACATTGCCATAAAAAATGAAAAATACACAGAAGCCTTTGCTATCCTCAACGAAGTAAAATCAGTATCTCAATACCAATTTTTAAATCCTTTCGATCAATCTGCCTGGACACTCAGAGAAGGATTTCTTTTTATTGCCTTAGTAACTCAAAATGAAACAGAACTCATTTCCAAACTTCCAATTTTAGGTCAAGAAAAAGCACTGTCAAATTTCTTAGTTGCCACAAAGAAATCAACCAAAGGCAAATATGGTTACAACATAATGTTACTAATGATAAGAGTATTACTTTTTAAAATATTTGAGCAACAAGAAATTGATAATGAAGGAAATAACCTATTAATATATTACCATCGATATTTAAAAGAAATCAATAGTCAACGAACGGTAGCATTCTTCCGACATTTGGGAAAATCAGCGGCACAAGGATTTGACATAGAGGAAATGGAAGAGCGAAAAACTAAATTCCACAAAAGGTTACAGGAAATCAACTGTCCTTATTATGATGCTTATGAAATAATACCCTATGAGCGATTTTGGGGAATGGCAATGACACTGGCAAAATAAATCCTTATAATAGCAAAATTAGAATTCTTAACCACGAAGAGCACAAGGAAGGCACAAAGCAAACTAAGAATTAAGTCATTGATTTTTGAACTTAGTGCACTCTTTGTGTGCCTTGTGGTTAAATAAATCAACAATTTTATAGTGTCCAATCTTGAAATAAATATATAATCCGCATTCTAATTATGGAATCTCACAATTATCCAACTCCAAATGAACTACATAATATTGGATTCAAATTCCATTAATTCTATAGGAGCGCCATTATGTTCTATCATAGCTACCCTAACACCTTCAGAAGGTGGATTAGGTGGCGCTAGAATTTTAAACTTGTGCTTTTCCAACTCAGCATCCAAATTATCAACCACAAATGCTAGATGTGGAACCTTCTGAATCAACTCATGCACCGGACTATCCTCTATAAACCGCATCCATTCAACTCCAAAGGGACTTGTATCAAACCCTGAAATATAAAATTTAAATTGTGGCAAATACCTTTCGTTAGGCATTTTTATAGTGGTTGGCACTCCTAAATGGTGATATTTCCATCCCCATTTTTCGGTGGCTTCAGGTAGATGGTGATCCTGTCTCATAAAGTTTCAATTTTTAAATTGGATACCTTCAAAAGTGTTCTGTAAAACCTCCTCTTGCTCTTCATTAAGATAAGTGTAGATAACACTTAGACTAAAATTATTTTTCACGGTTGTATTAAACTGTTGCGTAATTTGTTTATCCATAAGCCTGACTTTAGCACTCATTGAATAAAACAGCACTCCAGAAACCTCCTTTTTTTCAAATGTGTTTGAAATTGTATCTATTTGCAATTGTGTTTGCTTCAGTAAGTCTTTTGCATGTTTTAAATACTCCGCTCCATCTTTTATACCTGGATAATTTTTAATATTCTCAGCTACAATCATAAAATTTGGATTGTACTCTACATATGTTCCAACTTCATATTGAAAAACCGTTAAAAGATATGCTTAATTAACTTTTGCAGCATCATACACAGCTTTCATATATTTATCGTCTCCAGTCACTATTTTCTCACTAGCCTCCATTAATCCTTCCTGCTGTTCCCGCGACTGCACTACCCATTTATCCGGTATTTGAACACTAAATCCAAAATATTCATTTGAATAAATACCATTTTCAACTTTGCCATAGTCAAATAATTTCTGGGGTGTTTCGGATTGACATGAAAAGAAACCATATGAAATTAACACCAGTACGATTATTTTAATAAATCTTGAACCCATAACATTTTCATTTTATTAATAATTGAATACCAAGATATATTATAATTCTACAATAACTTTAATAGAATCGAATAATTATTGTAAAAAATCAGAATATTTTTAACTTATTTTCTTTAAAATTTTCCGCACCCTTTTTATGGTTGCATTCTTCTTAGCATCAGCGTATAACTCCGCATTTCGTTTTATTAATTCTTTGCCCTCATTGCCAACCTTATCGATAATACTATAGAAAGCTTCTAAAATCCAGTCTACCTCATTTTCGCTAGCTTTTTGCAATGCATCATCCAGAATTGGTAACACTTCTGCAGCCGTTTTTTCAGATGTAGCGCCTACCCTACCCAAATAAAGATGTACAGCACCTGATAAGCATACACCAGCATTCTCTCCAAGGTAGCTTTTTCCGTAATCAATTACCGATGAAGCGTCTTTAGGATTGAGCTTTGCACAATAGCCAAAAACCTGCATCAGCATCCAACGGGTTTGTGGTTCTGCGACATCCAAAGCCGGCTTTAGCTTTTCCAGATCATCAGCAATGAGTTCAGGTTGCTTTTCGGCTACTTTTTCAAGTATTTTAGCTGCTCCCGCTCGTATATTTTTCGATTTTGGATTCTCTAAATCATATGAAACGTATTGGATGGCATCATTTAAAATCGTTCGGTCACCTTCAAGCACTTTCTGAGCTAATTCCTTTCCCAGAGCAGAAGAAACAGTGCCTTTGTTGTTTTGTAGTAATTCAAATAGATTCATCTAAATAAATTCGATTACAAAATTAATAAGACAAATTACAGAATACAAATCACAAATAATAAAACTCCGCAATTAAACCAGGATAAAATCCATACACTATTATAATGTTATAGTTTGGAATTTGGATTCTGTTTATTGGAATTTATTATCAGCAATCAAATTATTCCTTTCACAAAATCATCAATAGCAGAATCCAAATTATCCTTTCCAGTTATTGCATCAATAAACGCTGTTCCGATAATGGCTCCATTTGTATATGCACATACTTCCTGAAAAGTTTTTCGATCGCGAATTCCGAATCCGGTGATTAAAGGTGTATCTCCAACCAAGCTTTTAACCCGGTTAAAATATTCTGATACTGCATTGGTTTGCAAACTACTACCAGTAATCGCATTGGACGACACCAGATAAATAAACGAAGAACTCAGTTTTGCAATTTCTTTTATGCGTTCATCGGGTGTTTCAGGGCTAACTAACAGGATATTATGTAATCCATATTTTTCAAAAAGAGGTTGAAAATTAGCAGCATATTCCTCTAATGGCAAATCTGGAATAATAACACCATCGACGCCTACTTCGGCACATTTTTGTACAAATTCACCTACTCCAAAACTCAATACAGGATTAATATAGCCCATCAAGATGCGAGGAATAGTAAGGTCTTTCACTTCAGCTAGTTGATCAAAAAGCAATTTCAAATTCATTCCATTATCCAAAGCTTGTTTGCTGCTTTTTTGGATTACCGGGCCATCGGCCACTGGATCTGAGAATGGGAAGCCAATTTCAATCATGTCTACACCAGATTTTTGCAATTGCATAGCAATTTTGGTGGTATCATTGAGTGATGGATATCCGGCGGTATAGTATATAGAGAGAATGTTGTTTTTTTTGTTTTCGAAGAGTTGGTTGAGTTTGTTCATGATACTTAACTTTTATTTTGAAACGTCATTGCGAGGAGTTTTATCACCGCAGCGTAGCGGAGGCGATAAACGACGAAGCAATCTCGATCTAGTTTGCACCAGATTACTTCGTCGCCACCTCCTTCGTTGCACTACGGAGGTGATGCTCCTCGTAATGACGTTTCTATTATTATAAATATTTCAAATATGTACTCATGTCTTTGTCGCCACGGCCCGAGAGGTTAATTACCACATGCTCGTCGGGTTTAAAATCTATTTTCTTTAGTGCTGCAAATGCGTGCGCCGATTCCAACGCAGGAATAATGCCCTCTAATCTGGTCAATTCCATGGCAGCCTCCATGGCCTCCTCATCACTTGCACCTACAAACTGGGCTCGCCCACTATCATGCAACCATGCATGCAATGGTCCAATTCCTGGATAATCCAATCCGGCTGATACTGAATAGGGTTCAATCACTTGTCCATCATCATCTTGAATCAGTAAACTTTTGGCACCATGCAATACGCCTTCTCTGCCAAAATTGATGGTAGCGGCATGTTCTTGTGTATGCAAACCTTTGCCAGCAGCTTCCACACCAACAAGTTTAACATCACTATCGATAAAATGATAGAATGCCCCCGCTGCATTACTTCCTCCTCCTACACATGCAATAATATAATCGGGATCGGTTTTACCTTCTTTTTCTAAAAATTGCTTCCTAATTTCCGCACTAATAACTGACTGCAAATGAGCTACAATCTCAGGATAAGGATGCGGTCCAACTACTGATCCAATGATATAAAACGTATCTGATGGGTTATTAATCCAATCACGCAATGCCTCATTAGTCGCATCTTTCAATGTTTGATTTCCACTTTTGGCAGGAATTACCTTTGCTCCCAACATCTCCATGCGAGCCACATTGGGAGCCTGACGTTCCACATCTAATGCTCCCATGTGCACGACACATTCCAATCCACGCAGCGCACATACAGTTGCAGTTGCTACACCATGTTGACCCGCTCCTGTCTCGGCAATAATGCGTTTTTTACCCAACTTTTCAGCCATCAATACTTGCCCAATGGTATTATTGATTTTATGCGCACCCGTGTGATTCAAATCTTCACGCTTTAGCCAGATATTGGCTTGATATTTTTCTGATAACCTTTTGGCAAAATAGAGTGGCGTTGGCCTTCCGGTATAATCTGCTAATAATTCCATATACTCCTTTTGAAACCCGGCATCATTCAAAATATCCAAATAAACCGCTTCAAGCGCTTTAATATTGGGCCGCAACATTTCAGGAATCCATGCTCCGCCATATTTTCCATAATATCCTCTTTCGTCTGCTATGCTTTTAATCTGTAACATATCTGGTGTCTTTAATCGATTCTAAAAAAGTTTGAATTAACACCGGATCTTTTATTCCGGGTTGTATCTCAAAGCGGCTATTAATATCAATACCAATACATTTATCGATACTTAGCTGAGTAACTATTTCAGCATCATCGGGTCCTATTCCGCCACTTAAAAGGAAAGGGGTTTGCAATGGGTAACTTTGTAATATTTCCCAATTAAATTTTCGACCAGTACCTCCGTGTTTTAGGCTTTTAGTATCCAAAAGAAAATAATTCACAAAAGGCTCGTATTTTTCATACTCATAAAAATCAGTTTCCTCATCTACACTTATCACTTTTACCACATTGATTCCGTAATTCCTTAAATAAGCACAATGCTCCACCGGCTCTTGTCCATGTAATTGCACAGTATTTAAGTCATACGCTTTTACAGTTGAAAATACTTTTGTAAGTAATTCATTCACAAAAACGCCAACTCTCTTGTGATTTTTAGTTACTTCAAAAAATTGCTCGTTTGGATTGATAGTAACCTTACGTGGCGATTTCTCATCAAATATAAATCCTAACCAGTCAATTTGCGACAAAGGCAGGCTGGCAATATTATCGATGCTATTTAATCCACAAACTTTAACTATCATACTGAGCCTCCATTTCATTTATAAAAGTTCTACATCTTTCAGGTGGATATGATGATCGCATAAAATATTCGCCCATCAAAAAACCATTAAATCCTGCTCGTTTAAGTTGAGTAGCCTTTTCCGGTGAATCAATACCACTTTCGGCAATTCGAATAATTCCCTCAGGTAATTGATTACAAAGGTCAATGGACTGTTGCACATCTACTTCAAAGGTCTGTAGATTACGATTATTAATTCCTACCACATCAGTTAAGGGAGAAATTTTCTCCAACTCCTCTTCATTATGAATCTCCAATAGCACTTCCATTCCATGACTTTGCGTCAATGATGTTAGATCTGAAACTTCTTTTTTTGTAAGAATTCTGGCAATTAACAATATAGCATCAGCACCAGCAGCTTTAGCTTCCATTACTTGATAGGGATCAATAATAAAATCTTTACGCAATAGCGGGATAGTCACTTTTTGTCTGGCAGTTTCCAAATGATATAAATTCCCTCCAAAAAAATGCTCATCAGTTAATACAGATACAGCCGAGGCACCGGCATGTTGATAACCTGCAATCACATCAATATGATTAAGTCGGTCATTGATAATTCCTTTGGATGGTGAACGGCGCTTGTGTTCAGCAACCACTCCACTTCCATGCTCAATATGCTCACTAAATGAGAGTGGAAATCGCTTAAAATGTAGCGACTGCTCCAGCTGCCGAACCGAAATCAATCGTTTCTGCTTATCCACTTCGGCTCTTTTATGCATCACTATTTTATCGAGAATGTTCATAATTGCTTATTGTAATCCATCAGTTTCTTGAACGATTGAAGAGCGGCACCACTTTCGATACTTTCGCGAGCAATGGCAACGCAATCAATAATTTCATTAGCTAAACCTGCAGTTTGAACAGCCAAAGCACTATTGGCAATAACTACCTCTTTCTGTGCTTTTGTAGCTTCATTTTTTAATACATTAAGAAAAATATCGGCTGACTCTTCCAAAGTTCCACCACTCACAATCTCTTCGGGTTTCAAATAAGCCATTCCCAAGGAATCGGGTGTCATATTAGCCTCGCCTTCGCGACTAAACTTTTTAAATGTTCCTGTTAGTGAAACCTCATCATATCCATCTAAACTATGTACAACGGTATAGTTTTTATCGGTTTGCTGATAAATGTAATGATATAAACGAGCCGTTTCAGTGTTGAAAACACCAATCAATTGTCGATCAGGATTGGCGGGATTAATCATTGGCCCCAGAATATTAAAAAATGTTTTTGTGCCCAGCTCTTTACGAATAGGTGCAATATTTTTCATGGCCGGATTAAAAAGTGGAGCATGAAGAAACATTATTCCAGCTTCTTCTAATTCATGCATCAGCTTATCTGTATCACTGGAAAACTTATAACCAAAGTATTCCAATATGTTAGATGAACCCACAGAAGATGATACTGCATAGTTTCCATGCTTAGCCACTTTTAATCCAGCACCTGCAGCTACAAATGATGAAAGGGTTGAGATGTTGAAAGTATCCTTTCCATCTCCACCGGTACCACATAAATCTATTGTTAAAAATCCATTTGTCGCCACTGTAATTTGTAATTCGAGCATCGCTTCGCGAAAACCTGAAAGCTCCTCCAATGTAATGGGACGCATTGAAAAAACACCAAGAAACGCCGCTTTTTGACTGCCATTGAAATCACCCTTACCCATTCGCAAAAGAATAGACTTTGCCTGGTCACGGGTGAGTGTTTTATGCTGATATAAATGAGTAAGTATCTCTTTCATTTTAAAAATTTTTAGATTTTATAATTTGAAGACTTATTTCACGCAGAGTTCGAAAAGAATGCACTACGAACGCAACGCAATAAATCGTGGCGTTTGTAGCGTATTTTTGGTAGCGTTCGCAGCGTGAAACCAAATTCATAATTATAAAAATAAAGTTCGTTCAATTCGATTAAGATCATAGGCTGCACTATTCGCAGTGGGCAGAACCAAAGATGAAAATGATTGGTAAGACTCCAACCAGTTAGACATTATCTGTCGGCCATTATCTGTCAAAACAGACTCAGGATGAAATTGCAATCCTACCAAATCATACGATTTGTGACGAATAGCCATCGCAATATTGTTATCATCTTTTGCTAATAATTTGAAACTATCACTCACATCATCGGCCATAATGCCCCATGAATGGTAGCGCCCAACTTTCATTTTTTGTGGCATCCCTTTAAATAATAACTCTTTTTGGTCAAGACGTTCCATCATGGTTGCTTTACCATGAAAAACTTCATCAAGGTTGGTTAAATCGCTTCCAAATACTTCTCCCATAGCTTGCATTCCAAGGCAAATACCGAGTATTTTTTTTCTTGGAGCCAACTTTCCAATTACTTCATTAATGATTCCAGCATCTGAAGGAACACCAGGTCCTGGAGATATAACGATTCGGTCATAGGCCTCCACTTCTGACACTGTAATCTGATCATTTCTAACTACATCCATATCTTTCACACCACATTGACGTATCATTTCTACTAAATTGTATGTAAAAGAGTCGTAATTATCGATTATTAAAGTTTTCATCTGTTTACGGTTTTATTGATTAATATTTTGAGCTAGTTCTATGGCTTTACGGATAGCACCTATTTTATTGTAAACTTCCTCAAGCTCTTTTTCTTCTTCAGATTGAATAACTATTCCTGCACCAGCCTGATAATAGAGTTTATGGTTTTTAGCCAACGCTGAGCGAATAATTATTGCATGGTTGATATCTCCATTGAAACTAATTTGTCCTATTGCACCACCATAAAAGCTTCGATTCACATTTTCATATTTGCTGATCAGTTCCATGGCTTTCACCTTTGGCGCTCCGGTAAGTGTCCCGGCAGGGTAACTCTTACCCAACATCTCTAAAGGAGTAACTCCCTCCTGAATGGTTCCGGTTACAGTAGAAACCATATGCAGCACATGCGAATAGTATTGAATCTCCTTGAACTTTTCTACAGCAATATCAGTAGCAAAGCGACTAAGATCATTGCGGGCCAAATCCACTAACATCACATGCTCCGCATTTTCTTTTTCATCGTTGTAAAGACTAGTGGCTAGCTCTCGATCCTGCGCATCATTGCCGGTTCGTTTCACAGTACCTGCAATAGGCACAATGGTGGCTTTTTTATCTTTTACAACTAATTGGCTTTCTGGAGATGATCCAAATAAACGGAAGTTTCCATAATCAAAATAGAAAAGATATGGAGATGGGTTCACGCTGCGCAAAGCACGATATACATTAAATTCATCGCCTTCAAACGATTGGTAGAAACGACGACTTAATACCAATTGGAACGTATCTCCAATTTTGCAATGGTGCTTGGCTTTTGAAACGAGTTGCTTATAATCCTCATCTTCCATATTACTGCCACTCGATCCATTAGATTTGAAAGGGTAAGCCGCAAAAGAGCGATTTAATAACTGATCTTTAATTTCCTGCAATCGCGGTTTGTCTCCCTCAGGAATTAATTCCATAATGGTGGCTGTATTTTTATAGTGATTTACTGCAATTACGAACCGATAGATCTGATAATATATTTCTGGGATTTGTGTCTCAGGATCGGTATCTCTGATTTCAATTTTTTCAAAATTACGTACTGCATCATACGCAGTATAACCAAACAATCCATTCAATTTGAGTGCCTCGGGCTCACCCTCAATTTTAAAATAGTCGATAAATTGCTGCAGTCTTTCAACCACATCTCCCTTAAAATCAGGCGATATATCTTTGTTTTGTACTGTTACTTTCGTATCATTTTGCTCTTGCACAAAAGAAGCTATAGGCTCCAGGCAGATAAATGAATAATTATCAGCACCACCCTGATAATCATTACTTTCCAGCAGAATCGCATTGGGATAAATATCTCTGAATTTCAGATACATACTTACCGGACTTAGCGTATCTGCGAGAATTGTTTTTGTTTTTAATTGTAGTTGTATCATTTGATTAATCTTATTTTTTCGTCTAATCATTAATTGAATTTGCTTTCTAAAATCTTTGATAAGAAGGTTTCGAGAACAAGGCTTGCAAACATTTTTAATTAGGAGTTTACTTTCGTAAATGACTGATGAAAAATGTGAGTAAAACGCAGTTATCGGAATCTTCTTGCAAAGATTTTTAATTAAAAAAGGCTCATCGTGATTGATGAGCCTTTTAAACTTAAGTATAGCACACGCTTCACGATATTCTCGTTTGCCAAATGTGCCAATGCCATAATTGTATTTTTTGTAGTTTTTTCATTTCGTTAATATTTGTCATAAAAAAAGAAAGCCCGTCGTGAGGTTCACGACGGGCTTGTATATTTTTACATACAGATCGGCTTCCTCACGATTGTTCGTCAAGATTTTGCCAATGCCATATGTTTAAATTTTTCTTCATTGTGTTTACAAAACTAAATATATTTTCTTTTTAAACAAGTGATTTTTTGAAATGTTTGGTTTATTTTCTTCAAAACGCAAAAATTCAATGAATTATTGTTTTTTCATTTCCTCCCACAAACGCATTGATTGTTTGCGTGTAAAGTCCAATACTTCTTGCTCATCAACAGTCTGCATTTGACGATCTTTCACTATTAATTTCCCGTCAGAAATTACATGTTGTACATGGCAAGATTTAATACCAAAAATAAAATGCCCAAGGAAATTATCAGTTCTTAAAGCGGTCGGTCCATCATAGTCAAGAATAACTAAATTATTCTCCCCATCACCTTTAAACTTATTTACGCTCAAATAATTATGTGCATTCCTGAAGCGAGTATAGGTACTCATAAAATCAATATTATCTACGCCCTGACCAGCAAAAAAAGCTGACTTGGCACTTTGTAGCATATCACTATGCATTCCATCTGTGCCTAACATAATATTTGGGCCCAACCCTGAGCCATTAAACTGCCCCACATTGTTATTCATGTTGCTTTCTTTATTCTCAGCAATCCACACCTTGCTATCAGCTATTAGCTTACGTTCATTATCGTTCAAATGTAACCCATGTACAAGAATTGTTTTTGAGGACTCCAATACCCCAAAATCACTCAATCGCTCAACAACTCTCTTTCCATGCTCTTCCTCACAATGTAGTTGGTCATAATAATCTTCAGCTACATGGATATGGAATCCTGAATCGAGTTTTCGCATCAACTCAGCAGCTTTTTGCATCGTATCATTTCCAATTGTAAAAGATGCATGCATTCCAACCAGTCCTTGATTTCTGGACAAATACCTTTCAGTTTCAACTAAACCCTGATCTGCTTTATTGAGACCATCACGATCAGTTATCTCATAAGCCAATAAATGACTTACACCAACTCTGTCAAAAGCATCTGCTATGATTTGTAATGACCCATTTATAAAATTAGGCGAAGCATGATGGTCAATAGCAAAAGTAGAACCTGCCTTAGCACATGCCATCGCAGTAGCTAGCGCACTTGCTTCAATTGTATCTTTATCCAATGATTTATCAAGTGTCCACCAGATATATTGTAAAATTTCACGAAAGTCTTTGGGTGCCTTCTTAGGCGCCGGCATTCCCATGGCCAATCCCGAATATACATGATGATGTCCCACTACAAAGGACTTGGTTACAATTTTTCCAGAACAATCAATCACCTCATCTTTATTGCCAGGACTATCACCTTCTGAATTATCAATAAATTCAATTGATCCATCCACTCCTTCATTAACTCGAATATCAGTAAGAATAACTTCCATGGTCTTCCAATCCACGAAAGTTGCATTTTTTAGATATAGTGCCATATATGGTTTATTAGTTGGTTTATTTTTTACGTTGCATTGGAATTTTAGTTCGACGAATACCGTCAAATGTATATAAAGCATTGGCAACAGCTCCGGCAGTTGGGCAAAGGCCTATCTCTCCAATCCCTTTAGCTCCATATGGACCATACGGATCTTTCTCTTCGATTCCAATTACATCAACTTTAGGCATATCCTTGGCTCGAATTATACCTATATCATTAAACTTATAACTTAAAGGGAATCCATCTTTCATTGGAAAATCTTCTGTCAATGCATAACCTAATCCCATATGAACTGCACCTTCTATTTGACCTTCAAATAAGGTTTGATTCATAATTCTACCTGCATCATGAGCTGCAACTACTTTCTCTACCTTGCCCTCATCATTTAAAATTACAACCTGAGTTGCATACCCATAAGCAAAGTGAATTTTAGGATCTTCTACATCAGCTCCAGGAGCTACGGTAAAATCACACACATATTTTCCTTTGTATGTTCGCCCTACTAATTTCGACAAATCAGCCTGAGCTAAATCAACTTTTATATGTTTAGCTGCATCAATAATGGCATTGGCAACCAAAGCCGTAGCTCTGGAAGAGGTTGTCATTCCAGTTGGAACACCTGCATCAGTTTCTACTTTAACTTCAATTATTTCTGGGTCAATTCCTGTTTCACTATGCAATGTTTGCACACACATAGTATGCACACCCTGACCCATTTCTGTCCAGCCATGATGCACAACTACTTTATCAGCAGCTTTTATCTCAATTTTAACTTCACTATCGTCAATCATTCCGTTTCCCACACCGGTATTTTTTATTCCGGTAGCTATACCAGCATACTTAGCATTTTGAAATACATCTTTTACTGCCAGCATAGTTTTCTTTAATCCTACGCCAAATAATTTCTGTCCGGTGGCTGTTTTTGCACCATCTTCCAATGCATTTTGATAACGAATTTCCCATCGGTCAAAGTTTCCCTGACGACAGATATCATCAATCAAAGTTTCCAAAGCAAAAATCACTTGAGGCACTCCGAATCCACGCATAGCACCGCACGGAATATTGTTTGTATAAGCCGTAACAGCCTTTATATCAACCGATGGAACTGTATATCCACCGGTAGCATGACCTACCACACGCTCCATCACTTTTGTTCCCACAGAAGCATACGCACCCGTATCGCCAACTGAGTCAAGCCTTACAGCTGTAAAGTTTCCATCTTTGTCACAAGCTAATTTAATGTCCATCCAAACTGGATGGCGTTTTGGATGCATTCTAAGAGACTCTGCACGTGAAAGCTTCAATTTCACAGGATGCTTCATCAAATAAGCAAACATAGAAACATGACCTTGTACAGTCATATCCTCTTTCCCTCCAAATCCGCCACCATTCTGCACTTGTACAGCAATTACTTTTTCTTCATCAAGCCCAAGCACTTTAGCAATTAGCTTACGATCTACATAAGCGCCTTGTCCTTGCGTATATATTTTAACGCCATCACCTTCTGGCAAAGCAACTGCTGCTTCGGTTTCAAGAAAAGCATGTTCGATACGTTGTGTTTCAAAAATATCTCCAGCAGTATATGCTGCTTCTTCAAAAGCTTTATCTACATCACCAAAATTTATGGCTACTGTTTCTAACACATTTGACCGACCTTCATGTACCTGCATGCAATTCGGTTTAATAGCCTCGTGCATATCAGTAACGGCCTCTAAAACTTCATACTCAATATCTATTAACGCAGCAGCCTCACGAGCTATCTCCTCTGTTTCAGCCACTACACTTGCAATTACATCACCAATATAGCTAGTAATTTTACCTACTTTTATCATTAATGGC
>PKTE01000090.1 GCA_002869335.1 Salinivirgaceae bacterium
CATTGGATTTCGCTTAACCGTAAATATTTAAATCTAAGTAAAATGATTGTAGAAAATAATATACAAAAAATAAGTTTACTTAGCGTAGTAAAAAAGATTCTGCACCTTGCTTTATTGACCGCCATATTTATCAATTTCAACAGCTGTTCGGACATTACAGATTTAAACGAAGATCCTAATCAATCGCAAGAAGTAAATCCTGAGTTGCTATTCAAATATGCAGTAAAGCGAGGTATGGGAAATTACATTACACAATCGCATCTGGAATACAATGGAATCCAGCAATGGATGATGTACATGGGCACACGTGGTGGTGTAGAAAATGGTAACGAATACGTGCAACCCTCAACAGCAGAGAGTTTTTGGAATGAAAGCTACATCGATGCCATGAACAATGCTCAAAAAGTAATTGACATAACTGCAACTGACATTAATCTCCAAAATAAAAAAGCGGCTGCATTAGTTTGGAAAACATTCATTATCAGCCGTATCACCGATTTATGGGGAGCTGTTCCCTATTCTCAGGCACTACAAGGAAATCCGGAACTGGAATTTACGCCTGAATACGATACACAAAAAGAAATTTATGAAAAGATGATGGCAGATTTGCAATCAGCTATCCAACTATTTGACCCAAATAAACCATTTTTTAGCAATGAAAACGATCTAATTTACGGTGGAGACATCAATATGTGGATCAGCTTTGCCAATTCATTGCGCCTACGTTTCGCAGTTCGCATCCAACATATATATCCCGAGTTAGCCTCTACTGCTTTTGAAGACATAAGCAACTACCCGTTGATTGAGTCCAATAGTAGCAACGCTACTTTTTTGTACAACACAGTGTTCAACAAGCCTTTATATGAGGCAGGAAGTATCCGCTACGAAGAAGGTTCATCGTACATCAATCCTTCAAAGTTTTTAGTTGATTTATTGATTGATTCAAACGATCCTCGCACACAATTTTATTTTGAGAAAACACAATTGTCAGAGATCTTTCCTTTTTTGGATGAATACCGTGGAGTACCCAACCTATTGAGCTACAGCAGCGAGGAATGGGAAAACTATAATCTGGATGCACAACTGGGTGATCCGAATGGAGAATGGGGTGATGTTTCCCGAATCGGAAATTGGTTTATGAATAATGACCGCCCCTTCCCCATTCTCACTTGCAGTGAAGTAGCCTTTCTCAAAGCCGAAGCATCATTAAGCGGAAATTGGGCCGGAAATACAAAAAACCTTTTCGAAGAAGGTGTTACTAATCACATTGACTACATTAATCAATACGCATTTGATGAAGAACCAATAACCCAAATAGAGTTAAATAATTATTTAAATCAATTCAGCACGATTAGTTTGGCAGATATCATTACACAAAAGTATGTTTTATTTGCTTTCGAAAATGTTTTCGAGGCTTACAACGATTACCGAAGAACCGGTTTCCCTATACTGGTTGATTTTTATGGTGATCCGATTAATCAGGACAATTTCCCTCAGCGATTGGTATATCCATTTACAGAATACACCTATAATCGCGGAAATTACCTAAATGCCATAGCGTTGCAAGGACCAGATGAGCTTACGACAAGGTTTTGGTGGAATACGAATGGGGCAAAACGGTAAAGGATTAAAAAGATAAAAAAAGCCAAGAGCTGAGGGCTAAGGGCTAAGGGCTATGAGCTAAGGGCGGAGAGCTGAGGGCGAAGAGCTAAGGACTTAAGAGAGAACAAAAAAAATTGAAATAAAGAAATTAACATACAAATAGACAATAAACTACACATAACTATGAAGAAACTTTTACTATTGATTCCCCTATTCATATTGACCATGGCGGGTTTTGCACAACAAAATCTGGCCTGGTCAATTGATTATGAAACATGGGACAATAACGGTCAGCCATCATTGTTTATCAACTGTGGTGCTGATGACCTTTTTAACGCCGGTGAGGAAATTACCATCGAGATGTGGATCAGAGCTTATACTTTTGCAGAAAACCGCAAGGTATTAGGTAAAATTGTTTATCATGATCCTATTGACAATGGTTATGTGCTTGGGTTTGAAAATCTGCACGTGTATGCCGAATATTTCAATCCAACTTTACAACAAGTACCTCGCCCGGGAGATGGTCCTATGCCTGCAGACTCTTCGTATGTCCACATGGTGACAACCTATTCTTCGAACACTGGAAATATAAAGAACTATGTGAATGGTGTGCTTACAGGTGAAACCACCATGTTTCCATCTGATCCTATTGTAGATAATGATGCTCCTTTTATCATTGGAAATGCACCTTGGGACACAGTTTCATTCCAGTTTTAC
>PKTE01000258.1 GCA_002869335.1 Salinivirgaceae bacterium
AAGAATTAAACTCCGACCATTAGAATTAAGTAAAAATGGTCAACTCCCCTTAGACTTCGCTCAGGGTTCAAATCAGGGAAGGTCAAATATCTAATATCACATATCTAATGTCAATTAAACATTAAAAAATAACAATTATTTTTCTTTTTTCCTCAGCATCCTCCAATTACCAACTATTCTTATCTTGCCTTTTGTATTGATCATGTATACACCAAAAAGAATAAGCGTCATAAATAATAAGTGCATAGGTAAAATATCTTCTCCATCAACGACTCCCCAGCCTATGGCAAAGATTGGAATGATATAAGTGACTGAAGATGCAAATACTGCCGGGACATAACGTATCATACTATTCATTAGTAGCATAGCGAGAGCAGTGCCAAAAACACCTAAAACGATGAGTGCCGTTAGGTGGTATCCCCAACCTTCAATTAGTGTGGGTGAATGCAAATCAGTAGTTAGTAAATATCCTAATGCTACTGGAAACAGAAATGAAAATGACATGCTAGTGATCTGAACACCTGTAAGATGCGAAAGTCTTGCCTTAATTTCATTTATATTTATCCCATAGCAAGTTGTAGCTATAACAATAAAAAAAGCATAACTATTTACACTATCCAAACTAATGGTTTCCCCTGCGCCAATCAATCCTGCAGCTCCAATTAAACCAATTAAAACACCCACATACTGAAGTTTGAATACTTTTATTTTGTATAATAATACCCCAATTATTACAGTAAATAATGGAGTTAATGAGTTAAGCATTCCCGCCATGGCGCTGTCAATTCGGGTTTGTGCTTTTGTAAAAAGAAAGGCTGGAATGAAACTTCCAATAAATCCTGCAATTAGAAGGCTTTTTAAATCTTTCTTTTTAAGCTTTCGGAAATGCTTGATGGCGAATGGCATCAAAACCAACGAAGCACTAATAATTCTGATAGCTGCAGCTTGATTACTATTAAAACTGATAAGGCCAATCTTCATTAAAATAAATGAACTACCCCAAACAAATCCGAGAAGTAGTAGAACTGCATATTGAACAAGGCGTTTCTCTAAATACATTTTTTGTTGCTTTATAAAAATGATGTCAAAGTTAAGTAATCTGTTTTTTGTAATTTGATTTAAATAGAAAATTATCCACAATTGAACATATCTAGTTAAAATGAAATGTAGGTTTAATGTAATTCTTTCTGACAATTTTTCTTAATTTCAACCAATGCCAATTTATTATTACTAAATATGAAAAAGACCATTTTATTTTTAATACTTACACTAATTGCTTTTACAATTATCGCACAGAACCAATTGACAATAGAAGGAGATCAAATCTGGGTAAGAAGCACACCTAAAACTGGAGAAGTAATAATGAAACTAGATGATGGAGTGGTTTGTGATTTATTACAAAAAGGAGAGGAGGAAATAATTCGTGGACATAAAGATTATTGGTACAAGATTGAGAATGATGGGAAAACCGGGTGGGTTTTTGGTGCTCAAACCTCTCTGAAAAGAATAGCATCTATTGATGATATAGAATTATTTCTGGACTTTTTTCTCAAAACCTATTATTATGGTAATAATTTGGAAAAAATGATTGTCACAAAAAATTGGAAAACATCGCATTTTGCTCATCCCGATATAGGCGTTTTCAGAATGTACAATCCTGGAGTAGCATGTGTGCTTTTTGGTTGGCAGAGTAAAAGATATAAGGAAGACAAGTTTCTTAATTATCAAATCCCCAAATTAGAATCTATTACATATTTTGCAAATTCTCAGCCTAAGGATGGATTTTGCGAAGAATCCGATGAGAAGGATGGAGTCTACTATAAAACTGTTTCAGAATTACCTAAATATCCAGATATGAGCGGAGATTATAAAATTCTGGAATTGCCTGTTCCTACTAAATATAAAAATGGAGAGAAAGCAGTGGTTCGAATTCTATCTGAAGGATGTGTTACCAAAAAATTTTACTTTATTGTAGTTGAAGGTAAATGGCGATTAGTAGTTATTGATGACTGCGATTGCTCAGCGTGATTAGTTCCAGGTTTCAGGTTCCAAGTTTCTGGTTTTGAAATAAGTAGCTCCGTGCTAACTTAAAACTTTCAACTAGAAACTTTCCAACTCGAAACTTGAAACAAATTTATTACCTTTGTCAGTTGATTTTTTAAGCAAACAGAAAAACGACTAACAATATGAAGATTTCGTATAAATGGCTGAAAGATTATGTCGACTTTAATTTGTCGCCAGAGGAGGTTTCTAGAATACTTACAGATACAGGACTTGAAGTAGAGGGGCTAGAAGAGGTGGAATCCGTAAAAGGTGGATTGAAAGGTGTTGTAATTGGAAAAGTGCTAACTTGCCAACCCCATGAAAACTCAGATCATTTAAGTGTAACTACAGTTGATTTGGGCGATGGAGAACCTGTACAAATAGTATGTGGAGCGCCAAACGTAGCAGAAGGTCAGACGGTACCTGTGGCTACAGTAGGAGCAACTCTTTATAGTGGCGACGAAGAGTTTCAAATTAAAAAATCAAAGATTCGTGGCGAGGCATCATCAGGAATGATTTGTGCTGAGGATGAGCTAGGTTTGGGCTCAGATCATGACGGAATTATGGTGCTTGAAGATGGCGTAAAACCGGGTACTCCTGCAAGCGAATATTTCAATGTGGAGAGCGATTATGTGTTTGAAATAGGTCTTACACCTAACCGAATAGATGGTGCATCTCATATTGGAACAGCAAGAGATTTGGCTGCATTTTTAAATATGAATGCCGCAACTTCATATAAAAAGCCTTCTGTGGACGATTTTAAAATTGATCGCTCAGATAATCCTATCAAATTAACTATTGAAGATAAAGACGGATGCTTCCGTTATACTGCTTCTACTATTGAAGGAATTGAAGTAAAAGAATCGCCTGAATGGCTCAAAAATAGATTGAAAGCCATTGGTCAGAAGCCAATTAATAACGTAGTAGACATAACCAATTATGTGCTGCACGAGGTTGGTCAGCCGTTGCATGCTTTTGATATGGATCAGATTGAGGGTAACCATGTTATCGTTAAAACTTTACCAAACGGAACTAAATTCACTACACTCGATGAGGAAGAGCGTGAGCTTACTGATCGTGACCTTATGATTTGCAACGAAAAAGAGGGCATGTGCATTGCTGGTGTGTTTGGAGGGAATAAATCTGGTGTGACAGAAAAAACTACTCGGGTATTTCTTGAGAGTGCCTGGTTTAATCCTGTACGTGTGCGTAAAACAGCTCGTTATCATGGTTTAAATACCGATGCTTCGTTCCGTTTTGAGCGTGGCACTGACCCTAATATTACAGTTTATGCATTGAAACGTGCCATGTTGCTTATTAAAGAACTTGCCGGAGGTGAAATCACCAGTGATATTTTAGATGATTATTCAAGTCCAGCTGCTCCTTTTGAAATTAAGTTTAGCTTGAAACGTTTCTATACATTGGCTGGGAAAGAGATTGATAAAGAACTTGTAATAAAAATATTAAAGTCGCTTGAGATAGAGGTGGAGGATAAAGGTGATGTGCTTGACCTAAAAGTACCTCCTTACCGTGTTGATGTGCAGCGTGAAGCTGATGTGACTGAAGAGATTTTGCGTATCTACGGATTTAATAATATCGAAATTTCAGATACTGTTCATTCTTCATTGAGCTATCAGCCAAAACCAGATGAGGAAGCATTGCGCAACCGTATTTCAGATATGCTAACCGGAACAGGTTTCAACGAAGCTATGAGTAATAGTATAACTAAAGCTGAATACTTCGAGAAATTTGAATCTTTCAAAGCTGAAGAATCTGTGATGTTGATGAATCAGTTGAGTAATGACTTAAACGCAATGCGTCAAACGTTACTTTTCTCCGGTATGGAAGCCGTAGAGTATAATGCGAACCGTCAGAATGCTGATTTGAAATTATATGAATTCGGTAAAGTTTATTTCTATAATAAGGGTGATTATGAAAATAGTCTTAAAGCATACAAAGAGCGTTGGCAATTGGCAATCACCATAACCGGAAATAAAAATACTGAAAACTGGAATGAGTCAGTTAATGCAAGTAGTTTTTATGAATTAAAAGCTCATGCAGACAATGTTTTGAAGCGCATGGGTGTTAGTATTGATGAAATACAACAAGAATACTTGACCAACGATATTTGTCGCGAGGGCTTGATATACAAATACAAAAACAAAGAGATAGCTCGCTTGATGATCGTTTCGAAACAGGTTAAAAGCCATTTCGATCTGAAAAATGATGTCTATTTTGCACAATTGGAGTGGGAGTATTTGGTAAAACTGTATGGTAAAACAACTACTCAAATAAACGAAGTATCCAAATTCCCTGCAGTACGTCGCGATATGGCGTTGTTGCTTGACAAAAAAGTTACTTTTGATGAGTTGAAGCAGGCTGCATTGAAAGCTGAGAAGAAGCTAATTAAAAATGTTGGTCTTTTCGATGTGTACGAAGGCGAGAATATTGAAGAAGGTAAAAAATCATACGCCATGTCATTCATTATTCAGGATGAAGAGAAAACTTTGAAAGATAAGCAGATCGATAAGATTATGAATAAGCTCAAAGGCACTTTCGAACATCAATTTGGTGCTCAACTGCGATAATTGTTTATAATGTAATATTTCAAGCCGGAAGAATTTTTCTTTCGGCTTTTTTTGTGAGATATTTTTGAAATATAAATAACATAGAGTAACTTTAAGCTTCATCTAAATGTTACTGCTGTGATAAAAACTGCACTTATTTTAGTTTTTTCCTTAATTGGAATTTCATTGTCAGCTCAGACTTATGAGCGGTTAATAGATACATCAAAAATGTGGGTCACATGGATTGGTTCAACCGGAAATCAAGAAATTGGACGTACTGAAGCTTATCGTTTTGGTGATTCTGTGTATTATGAGGGGAATTATTACTACAAATTATTGATGTCAGATGATGAAAATTATGAAAATTGGACACAAGAATATCACGGTGCTTTATATCGCGAAGCAGACCGAAAGGTTTATTGCGTTAAACAAGGAATAGAATATATAATGTATGATTTTAGTGTTGTTGAGGGTGATACTATATTCATTATGGACGATACAGAAGCTTATTATATTGAGAGCATTGATACTGTGTTTTTTGCTGGAAAGCAAAGAGCTATGTTTAATTTGAGTACTGAATATGGATGGTATGTTGGAAACTATATGGAGGGGATTGGTTCTGAGTATGGATTACTTGATCCGCTTAACATAGGTTTAATTGGAGCATATTACCGTTTTGTTTGCTTTTATGAAAGTGATGAGCTGTTATATCATAATCCAGACTACGAAACTTGCTTCTTAAACATAATGAGCATTACTGAAAATACTCAGGAAGCATTAAATGTATATCCCAACCCAACCTGTAGTCAATTATATGTTGAGTCCAAGCTCATTCATTCAAAATCTGTTTTTGAAATTATTGATATAACGGGTAAACTAATAGAAAAAGGTTGTATTAATGATTATAGTTTTATTGATGTAAGTATTTTAAATAAAGGTATTTACTTTCTAAAGGTAATGACAGATAATAAAATTATTTCGATTAATAAGTTTATTAAAGAATAGCATATTTGAATTTATAATGAGCCGGAAGAGTTTTTTTCGGCTTTTATTTTCTATTATAAGTTATTGAGAATGGAGTTTGTGATTTCATCAAAGGTAAAGCCCAACTTGTTTTATTTTTAGGCATTGCCTAAGTTGTAAGATTTATTATAAGTTGCCCTTACAGGGCGTTGAGCTGTTTGCTGCCTTATTCCCCATGGCGTTGCCATGGGTTGGTATAAATTGCCCTTTCAGGGCGAATATTTAAGAGAAACGATTTTACAATGATATCATACGGGCTGAAAGCCCAATTTATTTCATCCTGAGGCAACGCCTAGTATTAAATAGACGGGCTGAAGGCCCATCTTATTATAACCTGAGGCAGCGCCTCAGGTACGATACTGAACCTTTGATGGCGCCCTGAACCGAGCCTGCGAGCTCACCGAAGGTAACGGGCAGCTTAATCAGTCCATAAATATCTTTCATCATAATCGATTCCATATTCCTTCAAGAATAGCAAGTATTCTTCTTGAAAATTTCTCTTTCTATGATGTTCTTCCTGATTCTCAATATACTTTTTAGTCCTGTCATACACAGATGGACTCACAGAAAAACCTGCATATCCACCTTGCCATGCAAAGCTTTTATAAGCACTATCCTGTTTTTTGATCCACCGGCTACTATGTCTTTTTATTTCCTCCACGAGTTTGGCAAGTGCAATATTTTTTGATTGAATACACAGGATATGAACATGATCTTCAACTCCATTAATGATAATCGGTATTGATTCATTATCTTTTATTATTGAAGCTATGTAAGAGAATAAATCATTCTTGGTAGTTTTCTTGATTCTTGGTGAGTTAAACTTGATATGGAAAATTATATGGACATATAACTGTGAAAGTGATTGGGACATGATAAGCTTGTTTTACTTGTTTTTGCGAATATAGTATTTTTCGTCATAGAAGTCTTAATAAGTTGCCCTTACAGGGCGTTGAGCTGTTTGTTGCCTTATTCCCCATGGCGTTGCCATGGGTTAGGATAAGTTGCCCTTTCAGGGCGAATATTTTAGAGAATTGGTTTTACAGTGATATCAAACGGGCTGAACCGAGCTTGTGAGCTCACCAAAGGTAAAGCCCAACTTATTCTATCCTGAGGCAACGCCTAGTATTAAATAGACGGGCTGAAGGCCCAAGTTATTCCATCCTGAGGCAGCGCCTCAGGAAAATTGGCATATTGCATATAGCGCCCTGTAGGGGCAACTTAATTGTAGTTTAAATGAAAGTAAACAGCATTTTGAACAATATGAAAATCAAACTGTTCCTATCTTGAACCATTATGATGTTCTTATGAAAAGTTTTTTTACTGAAAAGATGAACTGGTTTGATTTGTTACTAACTACTTACATTGGTTTTTTCTTAATTTCAAAGTTCTTCTCTCCTCAATTAATTAAAGCACACAATAGATTGTACAATGCTTATAACTCTTACTATCCACCTAAATATCAGGGAGATCATAGTGATTTATGACACAGAGAGTTATTTGAAGTATTTAAATATGTGAAAAATTTAATTATATTAGCAATCTTCAAAATATTTAAATGAATATATTACTACATATCTATAAAGAAGAATAAATACTTTGCCTATGATACAAAAAGTTTTAGTGGCCAATAGGGGCGAAATTGCTGTGCGCGTAATGCGTACTTGTCGCGAAATGGGTATTCGTACCGTTGCCGTGTATTCCGATGCTGATCGGAGGTCAATGCATGTGCGTTATGCCGATGAGGCTGTCCACATTGGACCGGCACCTTCTCGTGAGAGTTATTTGAGAATGGATAAAATTTTGGAAGTAGCAAAACAAACCAAAGCTGATGCTATTCATCCGGGATATGGGTTTTTATCGGAAAATGCTGAATTTTCAGAAGCATGTAAAAAAGAAGGTATCCTATTTATTGGTCCCGATGCGCATGCAATCAATACAATGGGCGATAAAATATCTGCCCGTAAAACTATGGAAGCTGCCGGAGTACCTATTGTACCTGGTACTTTAAATCCTATCGACGATGAGAATGAGGCCATTGCTAAAATTAAGGAAATTGGTCTACCAGTTATGATTAAAGCTTCCGCTGGAGGTGGAGGAAAAGGAATGCGTATGGTGACGGACGAAAAAGATATTCTTTCAGCTATTCGCAGTGCCCGTTCTGAAGCACTTGATGCTTTTAATGATGGTAGCGTATATATCGAAAAATATATCCAATCGCCACACCATATTGAATTTCAGATTTTAGCCGACAATCATGGTAATGCAGTGCATCTTTTTGAACGTGAATGTTCTGTGCAGCGTCGACATCAAAAGGTAGTGGAAGAAACGCCTTCTCCATTATTGAATCATGAAGTGAGAATGAAAATGGGTGAGGATGCCGTAAATGCCGCTAAAGCTGTGAACTACAGTGGTGCCGGAACGGTTGAATTTGTGATGGATGATGACCTCAATTATTATTTTCTTGAGATGAATACACGTTTACAGGTGGAGCATCCTATTACTGAACGTGTGGTAGGTGTGGATCTTGTACGTGAACAAATTAATATTGCCAATAACGAAAAATTATCCTTCAAACAAGAGGATTTAAAGCAGCATGGACATGCTATTGAATGTCGAATTTATGCTGAAGATCCGGATAATAACTTTATGCCAAGTCCAGGTGTCATTAAGCATATAACCGAACCTTTGGGTGTGGGAGTAAGAACAGATGGGTATGTATACGAAGGATTTGAAATTCCAATGCACTATGATCCAATGATTTCTAAGCTAATCGTATGGGGATCAGATCGTGATACTGCTATTGCTCGCATGAGAAGAGCGCTTTATGAATATAAAATTACCGGTGTAAAAACATCCATTCGTTTTCTAGAAAAGGTAATGGAGCATAAAGTCTTCCAGTCTGGTAAATATAATACCACATTCATTGAAAAGTATAACAAAGAGTTATTTGAAAAAGAAGAATGTACTGGTGAATGTCAGGATATGGCTATTATTGCTGCTTTTCTTGATTATCAGCATAAGCTTGCCAAAGCTCAACCATCTAAACATGGTGGGCAAATGACCAATAACTGGAAAGCATATGGTAGACGCAGAATTAAAATTAGAATTTAAAATCCTTAATTATGTCATTAGAAATAAAAATAAACGACAGAACTGCCAATGTTGATCAAGTTAGCGTTGACGGTTCCAAATATATTATTCGAGTCGATGATAAGAGCTATGAGGTTGATGCGATTGAAGTTGAAAATGGTGTATATTCATTTCTATACAAAGGAAAATCATATAACATTGAGGTAATTGAGGGAGAAAATAGTAAGAATTTTTCTGTTAATACATGGCGCGACAGTTATGAAATTGATATTATTGACGCTGAACGTAAATATCTGATGAGCAGAACTTCAGGCGAATCGGATGATGAACTACATATTAAAGTTCCAATGCCGGGTAAAGTTGTTAGAGTTCCTGTTAAAGTGGGCGATGAGGTTAAAGCCGGTGATACAGTCGCAGTAGTATCTGCCATGAAAATGGAAAGTGAATATAAAGTTAAGCAAGACCGTGTAATTAAAGAGGTATTGGTTCAAGAAGGAGATATTGTGAAAGGTGGCCAAACAATGGTCGTTGTAGAGTAATTATTAATTGATATATAAAGTTTCAAGAATTATTTCCAAGATCCAAGATCTAATATCTAAAATATACTAAAATGAGTATACAGGATAAATTCGATAAATTAGAAGAACGCACCAAAGAAGCCATGTTAGGTGGAGGTGAAGAAAGAATAGAAAAGCAGCACAAAGCTGGTCGTTTAACTGCCCGCGAGCGTATTGATCTTTTACTTGATAAAAATACGTTTGTAGAGGTGGACCGTTTTATGACGCATCGCAATACAAATTTTAAACTTGATAAATTTTATGGCGATGGTGTTGTTACCGGATATGGTAAAATTGATGGAAGACTAATTTATGTCTTTGCACAGGATTTTACAGTTTATGGTGGAACTTTAAGTCGTGCCAATGCTGATAAAGTGGTGAAGATTATGGAAATGGCTTTAAAAATGGGTGCTCCTGTAATCGGACTGAATGATAGTGGTGGTGCCCGTATCCAGGAAGGTGTAGAAAGTTTGGCTGGATACGCCGATATTTTCCATTTGAATGTGAGAGCTTCAGGAGTTATTCCGCAAATCTCTGCAATTCTTGGTCCTTGTGCTGGTGGTGCTGTATATAGTCCTGCGTTAACGGATTTTATTATGATGGTTCAAAAATCAAGTTACATGTTTGTAACCGGACCAGATGTAATTAAAACTGTTACACACGAAGAAGTAACTAAAGAAGAGCTTGGTGGAGCAATGACTCACAACTCTAAAAGTGGAGTGGCGCATTTAATGGCCGAAGATGATGAGAAGGCCATGATGATGCTTAGCGAATTAATGAGCTTCTTGCCATCGAATAATATGGAAGATCCGCCAATGAAACCTTGTACTGATGATATTCTCCGCGAGGATAATTCATTACAAGAAATTGTACCTGATGATCCAAATAAACCATATGATATAAAAGATATTATCACCAAGGTTGTGGATGAGGGTAATTTCTTTGAAATTATGCCTAATTACGCTCAGAACATTGTAGTAGGTTTTGCACGCATGGCAGGTCGTCCTGTTGGAATTGTAGCAAATCAGCCAGCTCATTTAGCTGGAGTGCTCGATATTGAATCTAGTATGAAAGGTGCACGGTTTGTTCGTTTCTGTGATTCATTTAATATTCCTTTGATTACTTTCGAAGATGTACCTGGTTTCTTGCCTGGAACAGATCAGGAATTTGGTGGTATTATTAAGCATGGAGCTAAATTATTGTACGCTTTCTCTGAAGCAACAGTGCCTAAAATTACCATTATTACACGAAAAGCTTATGGTGGAGCATACGATGTCATGTCAAGTAAACATATTGGTGCTGATGTGAATCTGGCTTATCCAACAGCAGAAATTGCTGTAATGGGGCCTGAAGGTGCTGTAAATATTATTTATCGCAAAGATAACTTAACTGAGGAACAACGCCTGGAGAAAGTAGAAGAGTACAAAGAGAAGTTTGCTAGTCCATATAGGGCAGCTGAGTTAGGATATATTGATGAAATTATTTATCCAAAACAAACTCGTCCTAAGATTATTGCAGCTTTGGAAATGACCCAAAATAAAACGGAGGCGATGCCTCCAAAAAAACATGGTAATATTCCATTGTAAATTATAATAAAGAGCCGAAACAACTGTTTCGGCTCTTTTTGGTTATACAATGATTCCTATCTATATGTAGTTATAGTTTATACTAGATAGCAGATCTTGTTTTTACTATTCAATTTTGAATACTATGCGATTTTTAATACTGATTTTTGTTCTTTCACCTGATTTATTATATCGCTAAGTTTCTTTTGATTTATATTCGTTGCAATACCAGAATGCCAGTGTTTAGCACATCCTGAATAATCTAAAAAAACACATTGTGAGGGAATTCCAAGACGCTTCATCTCAAATCCGCCTTTTAATAGATTCAAAACACAAGCAACACCGATTAAACCCGTTTTAGTTTTTCCTTCCCAAGGTCTTAAATATTGCGAAAACTTTGATGAGTGTGGTATTAATACCGTACGGATGTTTGTGTTATTAAATTGGTTCTTAATACGGTTCACATGACAGTTTTCATTGCATGATGTACAAACAAGTTCATTATTAATTGTCTCTTTTTTACAATTTGGATTTGAACTCATACATGTTGGAACTAGTATTACTTGTTCTTCTGTGTTTTTAAATATAGGTTTTAAAGTACGGTTCATTAACTCAGCTCCAACCATGTTTAAATGATATTCTACTGGTTTTTTGCTACAAAAGAAATAATTCTCCCGTGAAACATATTTATTTCTGTTGCTATTCCAGAAGTGTTCAACATTGCTTGTATAATGATGAAATTTTGTAGATGCCCTTTTCTCAAATGATTCAGCTAATTTAACAATTTGGCTTATTGCTGATGTCTGAGATAATTTACTCAAAGATTTTAGAAATTTTTTTACGAGTTGCATTCGAATAATTTCTTCTGAATATTCAGAAGTCCCTTTTAGAAATTGAATTAATGAATCTATAGAATAAATTTCATATTCCTTTATTTCAGGTTTGCTATTTCCTAGCCAATTATAAGATAACTTCCCTCTAATTTTATCAGTTATCTTTTTTGTATTCGGGCTAACGCTTCTGAGTTTATATAATAAATTTAAGACCTCACTTTTTACGCGAATGTTTGTTTGATTTTGATTTGCGTAGGTATTTAAAAGTACTCCGGTTATTAACATATCAAGAAGGGCGTCGTTAGGGTGTAGTTTCCCAAAAATGGTATACTTTCTTAGCAGTTCACCAAATTGGCTATGAGCATACAGAAGCAGATTGTCTGTAAACTCAGATAGTTTTTGGTAATAAATCTCTGATGAATCATTACCTATCTTAAGGCTGTAAGGCTTTAATTCTTCGTTGTTCATGATTTTAAAAATGTATTTACCAAAGTTTAGGCTTTGATAAATGGGTTAATTTTTTGGGTTTGGGTTTTATGCGGGCAAAATTAATTACCCATCGACGAAGTATCAATATGTATGCCGTTATTTTTTTGTTAAGTCTGATTTATAACATATAAAAACCAGCGTAAGCTATATATTAGTAATAAAGAAAATGTAGTTTTGTGGTTGTATTCTATCAAATTTTATCCAAATGAAAAGAATTGTCTTAATAGTACTGATTATATTATTAGCAATTTCAACCAAAGCTCAAATTAATTTTGATGCGCCCTTTGATTATTTTCTTGGAGCAAGAATTACATCTGTTGAGGTTGGAGATGTTAATAATGATGGACTAAACGATGCTATAGCTATTTCTGAGTATGCTTACTTAGATGAAGATAAATACCAGGTTTTTGTTTTTATCCAAAATCAGCATGGTCAATTAAATGATCCAATACAGTATTCGTTTGCTGATTCAGCAAATGGTGATGCTTTCCTTAAAATAGGGGATTTCAACAATGATAACTTAAATGATATTGTTGTTTGATCTGGATTTTATATTAATATTTTTTTTCAGAACGAAAATGGTACCTTAAGTGATTGCCAGATTTATTATAGTGGTGGTGGGATAAGATCTTTAGAGGTGGGTGATTTTAATAACGATGGGTTACAAGATGTTGTTGCGGGCCATTACGCAGATTTTATAAAAGTATTTTATCAAAGCACAGTGAATGATTTTGATACTGTTTCATTTCCTATTATTACTAGAGGAGATCAGGAAATAGAAGCTGGTGATATGAATGGTGATGGTTTGACTGATATAGTATTTATGGGGGGCACAGCTGCTGCCGTGGCTGTTTTTTATCAGGATAGTATAGTAGGAATTGATTCAATTTATAAACCATATTACTTTAATGTAGGTGATTACGGCTTGATTAATGGAATTGGCGTTGGAGATTTAAATAACGATGGACGTGATGATTTAGCTTTATCAGCAGGAGGTAATACAGGTTATATTGGTGTTATATATCAAAATGCAGAAGGGGAATTGAATCCTCCAATACAATTTAATGCGTATGATGTTCCAACTCCTGTGGAAATAGCTGATTTAAACTGTGATGGACAAAATGAGATTATTGTTGGCCACAATGGCTGGGGCAATATTTCAGTTTATGAAGTAGGAAGTTCAGGCACATTTAATAGTAACTATATGTTATTTCCAGCTTGTTATTATGTTGGTCCTTATGGATTAGCAGTGGGAGATTATAATAATGATTCAAGAATGGATGTATTAACAACGGATGGAGGTACGAGAGTTAAATTTCTTTATAATAGTTCTTCACCAGATACGCTTATTTCTTCTGACACAACTGTTAATTATGTTACATATATCATTGATACAGCTATTACGCATTCAGATTTTGAGAACATTAGCATAGTAGAGACAATAAATGAATGCATTATAAAAACAACCTACCAATATGAGTATGCTGATTATCAGATATACCGAAATATAATGGGGGATTCTTTAGTAAGCAATAGTTTCGAATTATGCGGCAATTATATTACAGATACCTTTGTAACAGATTTTTATATTAATCGCTACGATTGGGTTGATGATACACTTATAGAGATATTAGCAATAGATACTTTATATGAAAATGAAGTAATTGTTGACTATTTTGATGTTATGGATACATTATCGGTAATTGAAGAAACCTTTTCAGATAACTTGACACTAACTGAAACATATACTTCCAATGATACCACATACTATATTACAGATTCTCTTTCTATCGAAGCTTTATTTCAAGTTAGTACACTTCAGGGCGATTTTTATCATATAATTGATGGTATAAATTGTGGGAACTATACAATTGATACGGTTTTCATTCAAGATACTATTATATATGATACAACTTACCTTCAAATAGATACAACCTTAATTTTAAGGACTATTAAAGCCTATTATAATGGGCAAGAAATAACTGATTTAGAAGAGGATATTTTTATTTATCCAAATCCAACAATGGGAATAATAAAAATCAGAACTACTAACCTCAGCATGATAGAAGTTTTAAATATGGAGGGTGTTGTGTTTTATAGAAAGGAGCTTAAAGTTAATACTTTTGAGTACACTTTGAATTTGTCTCAATTTGATAAAGGTTTATACATTTTAAGAATG
>PKTE01000006.1 GCA_002869335.1 Salinivirgaceae bacterium
TATGTTACTAATTCCCATTCCTAAACCATAATGTGTATCTTCTCCATTATTTAAAATGGCGGTTTGCCACATTTCTTTGTAATTTGTTGGTAAATTTTTTCCACTTAACAGTGCATCTGCCCATATGCTCATATCTCTCACATTTGAGATTATTCCGCCACCCCCAATTAAATTTGAAAAGTGGACTTTTACTGCATCGTGAAAACCGGTACTATCTTGTCTGTATCTACTGGCAATATCTATGGCATTATTATTAATATCGCATGAATAGGTGTTTTTCATATCTAATGGATTAAGTATGTTTTCTGCAAGAAAATCATGATATGACTGCCCGGTTATTTGCTCAATGAGCTTTACTACAATTGTATAGCCGGTATTGCAATACATATATTTACCTCCAACTTCATGGCGCATAGGACCATTTAGAGCAATAGCCAATATTTCATCAATGGATCTTGGTTTATCCAATGAGTTCATAAAGTTTTCATTTTGTGTTATTTCTGGCATGCCGGATACATGCGTAAGTAGTTGTTTAATCGTAATTTTTCGGTCATCGATAGGTAAATCTTTTAAATAAGTATCAATGTAGTCGTCCAAACGAAGTTTTCCCTGATTTACCAGAATTAATACAGCCATTCCTTCAAACTGCTTGGACATAGATGCAATTCCCATAGTGGTATTTGGTGTTAGTTTTTCACCTTTCTGTCGGTTTGCCATTCCTCTATAGTTTTCATAAACTGTTTTACCATCTTGTTTTATAAGGATAGCGGCACCTGGGTCAGTGTCTTGTATGTTTTCCTTTAAAAATATGTTCAGTGAATCAAGTTTTGGTAATATATTAATGTTTTGTGAAAAAATATATCCTGAGAAAATGATTACAAGGCCTAACGTTATGAATTTTTTTTTCATGATTGGGTTATTTAAAGGGTTATTAAATAGGTTTATAGAGCATGCGTTTTTTGTTTAGCATTTCTTTTTCCAATTCATATTTTTCAATTGAAGCCAGGATATTTCATAAATGCTACAAATAAGGAAGGAGATTGGAATAAAAACCAAATGTCCTGAAAGTAAGGCTGTAATTATACCTATTGGCAAAGAGAGTGTTAGGCATAAAGCTAAATCGAATTTTTTAAGGTTTTTCATGGTATTAGGTTTTGGGTTAATAAATTCTGATTGCTAAATTATTCTGTTGCTAAAATAGATTGATTGCAATAATAATTACAAACCCAATCAACCAATTGGTAAAAATTATCTACGAAACCTCATAATAGAATTTATATGGGTTTTATAATGTTTGGTTGATAAAATGTGACATGTGATAGAAATTATGTGCAAGATTGTGCAATTTTGGTAAATTTACTGAATGCAAAAGCCGTTTAGACATATTATATTTTGGACTCCATTCGTCTTCATTGGTATTCGTTTAGTTACCTTTATAATACGCAGTATATGGCAGATGAATGACTATGGGTTTTGGTATATATTTAAAGATGTTAAGTATACCATGTCCCTTGATTTTGTGACATTCTGCGTATTCTACTTTTATTTTGCGCCTAAGTTTTTCGCGCGAAGAAAGGTTATATTAAACGTTTTTCTAACTGTTGCTTATTTCTTTGCATATGCTTTTGTATGGGCGTTTGTATACAAATCTAGAGGAATTCCTACGGAACAGGTTTATTTATTTTATTTCTCAAGTATCGGGCATAGTCTATTGAATGCAATGTATGGAGTTGTAACTCGCCTTGCTATCGAATGGTTTCAAAAGCGAGAGGAGAAAAAGGAATTGGAGCAACAAAACACTAAAACAGAATTGGCTTTACTCAGGTCACAGATTAATCCGCATTTTTTATTTAATACACTCAATAATATAAATTCATTTGCTCAAACAGCACCGGACAAAACCTCATTTGCTATTGTAAAATTATCTGGTATAATGCGATACATGTTGTATGAGGCTGTGGATGAGAAAGTATTACTCAGTAAAGAAATAAGCTATATAAAAGACTTTCTTGAGTTGCAGAAAATAAGGTTTGGTAATTCGGACTTTATTGATTTTAAACAAGGACAGATCGATAGCGATATTTTCATTCCACCGCTTTTGTTTATCCCATTTATTGAAAATGCATTTAAGCATGGTAAGAAATCCCCCACAATTCCTATCAGCATATTTATTGAATTTAAGAAAGGGGTACTTTATTTTACCTGCAAAAATTGAGTTCGGCAATTGAATGAGACTGAGAACAATCAATCCAGTGGATTCGGGATTGCAAATATCAAGAGGAGGCTAGCACTACTTTTCCCGGAAAAATACGAA
>PKTE01000159.1 GCA_002869335.1 Salinivirgaceae bacterium
AAAATCTGTCAAATGTATTCTAAGTGAATGGATTGCGATAGGTAGGAAATACTCTATTTTTAAATGAGTATTTGTACTTATTATTTAAGTAAATACCATAATCTTATGGTTTTATTTCAACCTGGAAAGGAAAGTCAATAAGCTAGTAATGAAAGCAATCTGATTTCCTATGTTTCAGTAAATCAGTGTGTTGTTTTTTTGTAGTTTAAGTGTTCTCCGTTGGTTCACCTCTAGTGATTTTATAAGTATTAAATAAACTGATAATCAGCTTAATGTGTTGTAAAATTATGAATCCCGCCGGAGTCACCGAAAAGGCTTTTACTTAATTGTAAAGGCCTTTCTTTTTTTGTACACATTGACAGAACAGTTAGCCTGGCAGGCGGGATCACGAACGGGTTGTGGGGCGGTTTTTGCGGGAGTTGAGTAATCCCGCCGGAGTCACCATGCAGTTAAGAGTGTGAGTATAGAGTTCTGAGTAGAATACAGGACTCATTTTTATTTTGCTAGGCGGGATCACGAGCGGCTCGTGGGAAGGGATTTTGCGGGCGCGAGTATTCCGATGGAGTCACGAATCAGTATTGAGACTGGAGTATTGAGTCTTGAGTGAAGAGCTCAACTTTCATTGCTCAATCCGTAATAAACAAACTCTTGATTCAAACCTGGTAAATAATTGAATCACTAAGCTTAAGTTCTCGGCCAATCAATAGTAACAACTTTTTCGGGCAAAGCATGACCATCTTTATCGCGTGTGATTAAATGAATCTCGAATTTGTCAAACTTACCATTTTCATTAAAGAAGATACGATTCTCTATTAAACGCGGATCATCTTCCTTTGGTAATAGATTAAATCCCCATACCAAGTAGGCTTCTTCGTGCGCGTGTGCTTTTTGAATGGCATTTAAAAGACTCTTGTTCTCAGGATCGAAAACGGTTCCTGCAGTTACAGAACCTTTAATGTGAACCACCCATTTATTAGTATTGAGGCGGGTTTCTTTGTAAATTAAAAATGCATAAAGCCTATCAACAACAGCATCAAAAGACTCCAAATAACCCAGTTGTTCGTATGTTATGCTGGATGATGATTTGGGAAGTGGAATAGCTTGTTTTGTTGAATCATCGCTTTTTTCTCCTGGCCAATCAATAGAAATAGTTTTTTCGGGCAAAGCATTGCCATCTTTATTGCGTGTGATTAGATGAATTTCGAATTTGTCAAACTTACCATTTTCATCAAAGAAGATACGATTCTCCACTAAGCGCAGATCATCTTCTTTTGGTAATAGATTAAATCCCCACACCAAATACTTTTCTTCGTGTGCGTGTGCTTTCTGAATGGCATTTTCAAGACTCTTGTTCTCTGGATCGAAAACTGTACCTGCGGTAACAGAACCTTTTACATGTATACGCCACTTGTTATTGTCGTTGCGAATCTCTTTATAAACAAGAAAAGCATATAATTTATCAACAACAGCATCAAATGATTCAATATATCCCAGTTGCTCGTATGATATACTGGATGATGATTTCGGAAGAGGTATTGCTTGTTCCATGATTTTTCTTCTTTAAATAATATTGATGATTGTAAAGTATACAAGTTAGTAAACTTAGCATTGAAATCAAAAGATGATATTTCAGTATTTTAAATAGCAAACTTTCATTTCGTATACAAAATTCCCCGTCTTGTTGATTCTTATTGCTGCTTTTAACTAACAACACGACATTTGTAGTACCATAAAACCCTACTTTATGAGGATTTTCAGGAGTAATGTTTCCTGTAATTTTGCCTCATAATCATTAAAACCCAAACTATGAAAAACCTAAAATTTGTTTTCTTAACGTCTTGCTTGTTTTTTTTTATTTTTTCTTTTTCTCAGTCGAAAATTGTTAGTTGTGTTATCTCAAAATCTTCTAAACAACCTTTGGAATATGCCATTGGTCAGCTTTATAATAAGAATGACAGTGTGGTTGCACAAGCGGTTACCAATAGCAAAGGTAAATTAGAATTGGACAATTTAACGCCCGGAAGTTATCATTTAAAAATGCAATATCTGGGATATGAAACGCAAAGTATTCCGGTTGAAATTAATAAATCTGGTAAAAATGAATTGGCTGATATTGGGTTGAATCCAATGGATTATAAGTTGGGAGAGGTCAATGTAACCGGAGAGTCTAATCCTGTTGAATTTAGGATTGATAAACAGGTAATCAATGTGAGTAAGCAACTGAGTGCTCAAGGTGGAACCGCAGCTGACGCTTTGCAACATTCTGCGTCAGTTCAGGTGGATGCAGAGGGAAATGTGTCGCT
>PKTE01000045.1 GCA_002869335.1 Salinivirgaceae bacterium
CATCCTTTCTAGAAATATTATCCCAAATGTATGTTATTGTCACTACACCAGAATTTGGTGAAAACACAACCGTTTTAATATCTTTGATTTCGTGTTTATAGGATTTAAAAAAATAATTATCATCGGCCATATAATTAGGCACACCTTCTTCCCATTCTTTAAATGTAGTTGTCGCATATCCATCAATTACTAAATAAAAATCTTCAGTTTGTGTAAATAGGCTTAAGGCTTTATCTTGATGAAATGGTGGCTCCCAGCTTCTTAAAAAATCAATCGCTAGAGTTTTTAATGTATCAGAAATATGATCCTGGTCCTTAATACTATGCCTTTCATTTGTTGATTGACAACTACATAAATAAATTAAAACGGCCATAACTAATGTGCACAATACTCTCATAATCTATATCTTAAATTAATTTACTTTACTAAGTTTTCAATATTTATAGCAGCTACACAATATTTAATGGATACAGCCACCCATGTTCTTTGCGAAGCGAACTTCTGGGTATCGTTTAGCCAACTTTAATAAACGCTTATTAGTAAGTTTAAAAGTAGTTAAATATCACAACAAAACAACAAGCAAACATATTTAACTATATTGTTTCTATCTGGTTATACTACATGCAATAATTTGCTAACTTTGCATTTCAATTTTAATAAATGAAAGAATTATTTGCTGAATATGCATTGCCTGCTACGCTTGCCATAATTATGGGTGGAATGGGTTTATCGCTGGAGTTTATAGATTTTAAACAAATCTTTATCCGTCCAAGACCCATTTTAACAGGGCTTTTCAGCCAAATGATTCTGCTTCCGCTTATTGCTTTTCTATTGGTTGGGTTTACCAATTTAGATCCTTATGTAAAAGTTGGGTTTATTCTTATTGCTGCCTGTCCGGGTGGCACGGCATCAAATCTTGTAACTCACCTGTTGAAAGGTAACCTGGCTCTTTGTGTTTCCTTGTCATCCCTTAATAGTTTATTGATTCTGATTACCTTACCTCTTTATGTGAGTTTAGCTTTAGGATTATTTGTGGGTGAAGCTTCCACAATTCATTTACCCATATCTACCACTATTAAAGAGGTATTCTTTGTAATTGCCATTCCTGTATTTACAGGCATGATGATTCGTTGGTGGCGCAAATCACTGGCCATTAGCCTTGAAAAACCGCTACGTTATATCATGACTCTTCTACTTCTGGGCGTTTTTATCGTCGTGATTTTCTTCGAGGAAAAAGAAGAGGCTGCGCAATTTGGCGATTATATCGAAATTTTACCCTGGGCTTTAATTCTTAATATAGGTTCAATGATTGCCGGTTTTGCCGTGGGAATGTATTTCGGAACCGGACCAAAAAACAGCTATACTATTAGTATCGAAGTTGGCTTGCAAAACAGTGCATTGGCTATTTTCATTGCTAAAACCTTACTTGAAAACAACACCATGGCCGTAGTGGCGGTTATCTACAGTTCTTTCACATTTTTCACTACTGCAGGCGTGGCATGGTTGCTCAAACGGTATGTGTATAACAGGTACGTTGTGCAACGGAAGAGAGATTGGGGAAGTTAGTAGATAGATCTTGGATCCTGGATATTGGATATTGGATACCTGAACCCTGAGCCTACTCGTAGGGTTGAATCTTAGATTGTGTGTTAGGAGTTCGCTCCTTTAGGAGCGTTAGTGAGGTGTGCGGAGGATATTGGATATTAGATCTTGGATATTGGATATTGGATCACGCAAAGCTCAAATAGTATTATAGGCTATTAAATTGTTTTTGCGGGAATAAAAATGACCAAATTTTACACAAAAAAAATAAATTTTCAGGTAGGGTAAATTTCTTTAGGTGCGGTATAGAATTAAACACTTAAAGAAAGAACACAATGAGACATTTATTTTTTATCACACTAATCACATCAATCCTAATAATTGTTCCAACTGCAGAAACATTTGCGCAAAGACCTATAAAAAGGACTCATTATGCGCATAATGCAAAGCATCGAAAGGCAACCCGCGTGCACTATAAGCATCGCAAATATACCAACCTTCCTAAGTGGGGAGCAAGAGTAACGAAGTTACATGCTAAAGCAAGCCTTATAAAATGGAGAAATCATAATTACTATTTTCACTCAGGTGTGTATTACAGCAAGATCAATAACAAATACAAAATTGTACGCGCTCCTATAGGAATTAGAGTTGCCGTTTTACCCTCTGCAGCCACAAGAGTTGTTGTAAAACTAAAACCATATTACTATTACTACGGTACATTCTATGTAAAACAAAATGACAATTCCTACGAAACCGTGAATCCGCCAGTTGGCGCTAAAGTGGAGATTCTGCCTGATGGACTTGAAGAGGTTGAATATAATGGAGAAACTGTATACAAATTAGATGACATATCCTTTAAACCCGAACTCACAAATGATGGAAAACTTGTTTACGAAGTAATTAGAACAGAGTAGATCAATAGATTTGGAAATTTAGAGGTTTAACAGGGAAGCGGCTTGCCATGGGGTAGGCCGCTTTTAATTATTAATGGTTAATTATTAATTTTTAATGATTAGGGATTAATTATTATTGTTAATAGTCAATTATTAATGTTTAGGGATGGCTAAGAAAAAAGCGGCTTCTCAATTGAAAAGCCGCTTTTACATGTATCTAAATTGAGTCTAGTCTAATTTATGAATCACCAATCCACTACGTAGTTTAGGTTCAAACCATGTAGTTTTTGGAGGCATAATATTTCCTGTGTCAGCAATATCGATTAATTGTTTCATAGTTACAGGGTACATAGAGAAGGCAACTTTCATTTCGCCATTATCTACGCGGCGCTCTAATTCACCTAGTCCACGAATTCCACCTACGAAATCAATACGCTTATCGCGACGTAAATCTTTGATTCCAAGTAATTCGTCTAACACTAAGTTTGAAAGAATAGTAACGTCAAGTACACCAATAGGATCTTCATCGTTATAGGTACCTGCTTTAGAAACTAACTTGTACCATTTACCTTCTAAATACATTCCAAACTCATGCAATTTTACTGGCTTGTAAGCCTCTGCTCCTACTTCAGATACTTCAAAGTTTTTACCTAACTTTTCAATAAACTGATCAGCAGTTAAACCATTCAAATCTTTCACTACACGGTTATAATCAATAATGTGCAATTGATTATCTGGGAAATGTACAGCTAAGAAATAGTTGTACTCCTCATCGCCAGTGTGATTTGGATTTGCTTCAGCTTGTTTTTTAGCTACGCGAGCACCAGCAGCTGTTCTGTGGTGACCATCGGCTACATAAGTTGCAGGCACTTTTGTTTCGAAGATTTCAGTAATTTTCTTGATATCCTCTTCGTTATCTACTACCCAAAAGTGATGTCCGAAACCATCTGGTGCAGTATAATCGTATTCAGCAGATTTACTTTCAACTACTTTTTTAACGATAGCATCCATCTCATCTACAGCAGGATATGAGAAAAACACAGGTTCCATATTAGCGTTGTTGATTTCAACGTGCTTCATACGGTCTTCTTCTTTCTCTGGACGAGTTAGCTCATGTTTTTTGATTACATCGTTGAAATAATCATCAGCATGTGCACCGGCAACTAAACCGTATTGTGTGCGTCCGTCCATAGTTTGAGCATAAATATAGTAATGCTCTTTATCGTCTTGTACAAGCCATCCTTTTTCTTGCCACTTAGCAAAATTCTCAACAGCTTTGTCATACACCTCAGGTGCATGCTCATCGTAACCTGGTTCGAAATCGATTTCAGGACGAATAATGTGTAAAAGAGATTTTTCTGTTGCTTCCTCACGGGCTTCTTCAGAGTTCATCACATCGTATGGACGTGAAGCCACTTCACTGGCCAACTCTTTTGGAGGCCTTACTCCTTTGAATGGTTTTATTCTCGCCATTTTATATCTATTTATTATTGCGCCTTGGCGCAGTTACACAATTAATTATTTTCTATTTAGTCTTTTTAATAAAACTCCGATAACTTCGTTTCGCTCACATTTATTATCAGTCAATTACACTAGTAAACTCCTGAAAATAAATGTTCGCAAGCCTTGTTCTCGAAGTTCTCTTAAAAAAGACTTCAAAAACAAAGAGTTTTTTTGCTATATTACTTGTTTACCTGGAACGTACGGTCACCTTTTTCAATAAAATTGATGATTTGCTCTACAGCTGCTATGCCAGCATTGATATTGGCTTCTGCGGTTTGAGCACCCATCTTCTTAGGTGTAAAGAAAAAGCGTCCTTCAAATTTTTGAGGAAACACATCTGCATTATCAGGTGCTATATCAGAGATGTATTTTAAGTCATCACGTTCTTCCATTATTTTCACCATACCATCTTCATCAATCACTTCCTTACGAGCAGTATTCACTAAGACACCATTCTTAGGCATACTTTTCAAAAGGTCATAACCAATGGATTTTTTTGTTTTATCATTGGCAGGTATATGTAAAGAAACATACTGACAATTGCTGTAAAGCTCTTCAACAGTATCATAAACTTTTACACCATCTTTTTCGATATCAGCTTTATTCACAAATGGATCGTGAGCTGCTACTTCCATACCAAATCCTTTGGCAATTTCAGCTACATAGCGTCCCACGTTTCCGTAGGCATGAATACCAATAGTCTTTCCGCGTAATTCGCTACCGGCTTTACCATTGTAACCACCACGAGCTAATAAAACCATCATACCCAATGCCAATTCTGCCACTGCGTTAGAGTTTTGCCCTGGTGTATTCATCACTACGACATCGTTTGCAGAAGCGGCTTCAAGATCAACATTGTCGTATCCTGCTCCTGCACGTACTACAATTTTAAGATTTTTACCTGCTTCAATAACTTCTTTAGTCACTTTATCGCTGCGAATAATCAATGCATCAGCATCAGCAACTGCCTCAAGCAACTGATCTTTTGATTCATATTTTTCCAAAAGCGCTACTTCGTAATTAGCCTTTTGAGCAATATTTTTAATACCCTCCACTGCTGCAGGAGCAAATGGTTTTTCGGTAGCTACTAATATTTTAGCCATAACATTTAATTTAAATAATTACAACACTTTAAAACGAACAAGTCATGCACCCCTTAAAGGGAGGCATGACCTGGTATATTTCAATAAACTTTTATCATTTATGCATGTTTCTTCTCAAACTCCTGCATGCATGAAACCAATGCTTTCACATCGTCCATACTGCTGGCATTGTAAGTAGAAGCACGGAAACCACCAACTGAGCGGTGACCTTTAATTCCTACGATATTATTTTCGCCTGTAAATTTAATAAAATCATCCTGAAGATCAGCGTATTGCTCTTCGAAGATAAATGTAATATTCATGCGTGAACGTGATCATTTATCAATTACAGTTCCTTTGAACATAGGGTTGCGATCTATTTCACCATACAATAAATCAGCACGCTCCTGAGCTCTGCGATCCATCTCTTTCACACCACCTTGTTCTTTCACCCATTTAAGAACCTCTTTCATTACAAAGATATTCATTGCTGGAGGTGTATTATACATAGATTCTTTATCAATATGCGTTTCGTATTTCATCATGCTTGGAATCACACGGTCAGCAACCTTATCAAGCATATCTTTGCGAATAATTACGAAAGTTACACCTGCAGGACCTACGTTTTTCTGAGCTCCACCATAAATCATAGCATATTTTGAAACATCCAACGGACGGCTCATCATATCTGATGACATATCAGCAATCAATGGCACAGGTGAATCTAAATCTTCAAAAATTTCAGTACCTCTAATAGTATTATTTGATGTGATGTGCACATAATCTACATCTGAAGGAATTTCAAATTTTGGATAGTACGAAAAATCTTTGTCTTTGCTTGAAGCAATTACTTCAACTTCGCCAAATAATTTTGCTTCCTTAATAGCTTTTGATGACCATGTGCCTGTATCAACATAGGCAGCTTTAGTTTTCAAAAAGTTAAAAGGAATCATAGCAAACTGAGTTGATGCACCACCTCCTAAAAAAAGCACTTCGTAGTTTTCATGAATGTTGAGCAAATCAACAAATAATTGTTTAGCCTCATCAATCACAGCCTGAAAATCTTTACTTCTGTGTGATACTTCCATAATAGACTGACCGGCATTGCCTAACTCTTTTACAGCAGTAGCTGTGTTCTCTAATGCTTGTTCAGGTAATTTGCAGGGGCCTGCATTAAAAATATGTTTTCTCATAATTGTGCTTTTAAAAAATTTTTAGCGAATTTAGTATAAAATTTAGTCAATACGTAATGTTTTACAGCAATTAAAATTCTGAACCAAATCCAGATTGAAAAATGATATATAAAGTTCTTATTACCAGTATTATATTTTTTCTTCTTGCTTTTAATGTTCAGGCTCAGAAAATTTACAAGACCAACTACAAATCAGAAGCCGATTTAATTATTTATGAAACAAAATATAAATCCGAAGCCGATTTAATGGTTTACGAAACACATTACAAAAGCGAGGCAAAACCAAATAGCGGATTCTGGTATTATACTAAATACAAAAGCGAGGCTGATCATAAAATATATTATACTCATTATAAATCAGAAGCTGATATCTTTATCTATTACACAAATTATAAATCAGAAGCAGGGTACACAAAAAAATACGAAAAGAATAATGAATGAGATAAATAGATGTTGGTGGGCTTCTGAAAACGATCCACTCTACATACATTATCACGATACAGAATGGGGAGAACCAAAACATGAAGACCGCATGCTATTTGAAATGCTCGTTTTAGAAGGAGCTCAGGCAGGTCTTTCGTGGTCTACAATTCTTCACAAAAGGGATAATTATAAAAAAGCCTTTGACAATTTTGATATGCAAAAGGTTGCCAATTACAGCGAAGAAAAAGAGAAGGAATTATTATCAAATAGTGGAATAGTAAGAAACAGATTAAAGATTAAATCTGCCATTAGAAATGCAAAGGTTTTTATCGCAATTCAAAAGGAATTTGGTTCGTTTGATTCATATATCTGGCAATTTGTAAATAATTCACCCATCGTAAACTATTGGGACAAAGCTGAAAAAGTTCCTGCTAAAACTGATTTATCAGACAAAATATCAAAGGATTTGAAAAAGCGGGGAATGAATTTCGTAGGCTCAACTATAATATATGCTTATATGCAATCCATTGGCATGGTCAATGATCATTTGTCAAATTGCTTCAAACACCCACAAAAAAAGAATAAAACAAGTACTTAGCAATGTCAATATTAAATTCTAAGAAAATAAATAGTCCCGAATTTGCCATTAAATATAGTTATAGAACCAGAATTATAATTAGCATAATTACGGGCATCGTCACATTGCTGTTATCTGATTTTAATATAAATGTAAAAATTGGCATTGAAATCAATTTCCCATGGGTAATTGCATTGCCATTAATAATTTCAATTGCTTATGGACCAAGGTATGGTTTAATTGCAGGTATATCTGGAGCAGCAATTTATCCATTTTATTTATGGCCTGAAGATGGATTTGCACTAATACCACTATCGCTGTTGCTACTATCATTTTACTATCTGGCTGGTTTTCTGCTAAAAACAAAGAATAACAAAACGGTAATCTCATATATTACAAACATGGGTAGCCTTTTTGGTATTATTATTCTTGGCTTTTTAGTTTTATATCCAATATCATATAACTATTTGCTCTCTCTCAATCCTCCTGTTTGGTATCCTGAAGCAATTATACAGCATTCAGTAAGCATTTTATATATGTTTTTTCTGAAGGATTCCATTAATTTCATTTTGATGATATTTGTTGCAGAACTACTTGTTAAACTTCCTGCTTTTAGGAAAATAATTGGTTTATCAAGTATTCCTCAAATGAAAAACAACAATATAATCTTTTCGGTATCCATATTAGTATCCTTATTGATGTGGGGCATCATACTTTTATTGGCTCATACAATGATTGAGGATACTAAAGAAGTAACCCAAAACTATACTAATCTATTCTTATATATAATCCTGCTAGCTGGCACAATCTCGGCGAGAATCCTCATTAGGGTATTTGAAATTAGAATAGACACTGAAATTACACTTAAAGAAAGTGAAGAAAAATACAGAATGATCACAGACAATTCAAGTGATATTATTGCGCTTCACGATATTAATGGAATAATTAAATATATATCGCCTGCCATTAAAACATCAATTGGTTTAGATGAAAAAGAACTTATAGGAAAGAATATTAGCACAATTATTCCACCTGACGATTACAAAGTCTATGAAGAAAAAATTAAACCGATTATTTATAATAATGAAAATGCCATTTATAGACACAAAATAAAAACGAAAAATAATTCATTTATTATTGTAGAATCTTTTTGCAAAAATTACATCTCCAATAAAACTGATGAAAATCTAGTGCAAATTATCTCAAGAGACATTTCTGCCAGTTACGAAGCAACTAAAGAAATAGAAGAAAACGAAAAAATATTATCTCGTATTTTTGAATTATCCCCCCTATTATTGCTTCTGGTTGACAAGAGTGGAAATATCGTAAAACACAATGAACATCAGCTAGTTTCAGATGAGATTATTGACAACCACCATTCGATTCATACCTTGTTTAAAACAGTGCAAAATGAAGGGAATGAAAACAACATAATCATTAATTTATATAATGAAGCCTATCAAAATAATGTTACAACTCAAAAAAAGGAAGCTTCTTTAAATTTTGAGAACAACGGAATCATTAAAAACCACACAGTTCTAATCTCAACCTCAATACTATATAAGAAAAGCAATAAGCTCGTTTTAATAATTATTGACGATATCACGGCACAAAAAAATAGTGAAGAAGAATTACGAATTGCTAAAGATAGAGCCGAAGAAAGTGATCGATTAAAATCAGCATTTTTGGCAAATATGAGTCATGAAATTAGAACACCAATGAATGGCATAATAGGATTTGCCAGAATGCTTCAAGCCAAAATTTCATCCATTGAAAAAACTAAAAAATACACAGATATCATTATACAAAACAGTAAAAGACTAATGATACTCGTAAATGATATTCTAGATATTTCTAAAATAGAAAGTGGTAAGCTTAATTTTGTTTATAAAAAGGTAAAAATAAATAAAATAGCTAACGACCAAATTTCATTTTTCCAACCACAGGCCTCTGAAAAACAAATAAAACTTAAATCTGATTATTCCGAACAAGATCAATTTTCAATACTCATTGATGGTGAACGTCTACAACAGGTATTAATCAACCTTCTCAATAATGCCATTAAATTCACGGAAAAAGGTGAAATAACACTTGGATATACACTTAATGCAAAGGAAGTTACATTTTTTGTGAGAGATACAGGTATCGGAATTCCAAAAAATGAAAGGGAAAATATTTTTAAAAGATTTAGACAAATTGAATTAGAATATGCCAAATTAAAAGGTGGAACAGGACTAGGATTATCAATTTCTCAAAAGCTTGTAGAACACTGGGGAGGCAAAATGTGGGTTGAATCTGAGGTAAATATAGGATCAACTTTCTCTTTCACTGTTCCAATAATAGACAATGAAAAAACATAAATGTCCGTAAATGTTCACTTTCAAACAAAAAAGCATAAATGCAGAATTTCTTATATATTAGCTTAAAAAATACAGTCCAATGAATAAAACGAATATCCTTTTTATACTTTTCATTTTCGTGATTAGTATTACATCATGTCAAAAAGTAACAGTAAGTCCCGAATCAATTATAAAAAACATTGAAGCCATAGATAGCTTCAAAGTTCTAAATGGCGACACTACTTTTGATGCTACTTATGAATTGTGGTTCAAACAACCATTAGACCCAAATAACCCTGATGCGGGATATTTCCCTCAAAAAGTAATTTATTCTCACAAAGGTTTTGACAGACCAATGGTTGTAGTATTGGAAGGTTACATGCTATATGGAATAGGGCCTTCAGAATTGTGCACGCTACTCGATGCAAACCAAATTACAATTGAACATCGGTTTTTTGATAAATCACGACCTAAAGACAGCATTTCTTGGAGATACCTTAATATAGCCAATGCTGCAGCAGACCAGCATGCTATTATTCAGGCTTTTAAAGAATTCTATCCAAAGAAATGGCTTACTACCGGTATTAGTAAAGGCGGCCAAACAACAATTTTTCACCGTAGCATGTACCCCAATGATGTGGATGTAAGCGTACCCTATGTTGCTCCTGTAAATTATTCAGCCACAGATGAGCGCGTACAGCTCTTTCTTGACACAGTAAATACCAAAGAGTGTCGTGACAAAATATATCAATTTCAATTAGAATTGTTTAAGCGTAAAGATCAATTATTCAAGCTTTTTAAAGAAGAAGCCAAACGTAAAGACTGGCATTTTACCATGGTACTTGATAGTGCTTATGATTTATCAGTATTTGAATTTGATTTTGCACTATGGCAATGGGTACATAATGATTGTGAAAGCCTTCCGCCACTCACTGCATCTGATAAAGAAATTTTTGAATATTGGAAAATTTATACTGGATTTTCATTTTTTGAATACAAGAGCATATTGCCAACCCTCCCATTTTTCTTTCAGGGTATGACAGAAATTGGCATGTATGGATATGATGCAGATAAATTTGAAGGCTATACAAACATGAGCGGCATGGTCGATTTTAGCTGGACAATGCCCAAAGGATACGAACATATGAAATTTAATCCGGAGCCAATGCAAAAAGTAGATGAATGGGTTAAAAACGAAGGAAATTATATGCTTTACCTTTATGGCGGACAAGATGCATGGTCAGCTACTGCGGCTGCTCCCGGACCAAACACAAATGCTGTTAGATTATTTAATCCTGGTAGAAATCACTCCACACGGATAAGAAACTACCCTGATAATTATAAAGACAGCATTTATAATATTTTAGAAAAATGGATGGAAGTGAAAGTTAAACGTCCAGAAAACTAGGAATTAGAAGCTTATATATAAAGAGAAAATGAGAGCCTGATTTTGAATCGGGCTCTTTTATTTCCTATAGTTCAATATGCTATTAGTTATCAGATGACTTTTTTGAATATTACACTCTGATACCCAGTACTATTACATCATCTATTTGATCGAATCCTTTTCGCCAGTGTTCAAAAGTGTCGTTCAACAATTGTTGCTGATCGTGAGTAGGTTTGTCACTATTTTTTATGAGTAATTCCCTAAATGGCTTAGAGAAGAATTTACGTTTATCTTCTCCTCCAAATTGGTCCTGAAAACCATCCGAATACATATATAACATATCGCCTTCCTGAAGCTCAACTTCATTATTGGTAAAGGCTTTCTCTCCTTTATAATGTACTCCAATTGGCATTCTATCAGCACGATAGACTATTTCTTCCTTATCACGAGCAATTAATAATGGATTATATGCACCTGCAAAGTCAAGTTTGTGGTTGTCTGAATCTATAATACACAAAGATATATCCATGCCATCTTTTGCCTCTTCGCGCTTTCCTGTTTGGCGCAATGCTTTCATTACCTCCGCACGCAACTGGTTTAACATATCAGCAGCATTAAACCCGGGTTTTAGTCTACTTACAATTTGATTCAAAAAAGCAATACCCAATAAACTCATAAATGCACCTGGCACTCCATGACCTGTACAATCTGCCGCAGCTACAATAATTCTGTTATCAGCCTTATTGAGATAATAAAAATCACCACTCACTATATCACGAGGCTTAAAATAGATGAAATAGTCATTTAAAGCTTCATCAAACACTTCCTCTGGTGGGAGAACTGCTTCTTGTATCCTTTTAGCATAGATAATACTATCCGTAATATGCTTATTTTGTTGTTCAATCTCTTTTTTCTGTTCCGTTACATGGTCTCGCTGTCGCTCAATTTCGTCCCGTTGTGCTTCAATCTCTTCTTTCTGGTTTTGAATCTCAGCAGTTCGTTTAATCACTTCTTGCTCTAATATTTCTTTATCTCGTTCCAACTTCTTTGTTCGGAATACAATAACTAAATAAACCAAGAATATTAAGACAATTGAAGCAACTATAATAAACCATGTAGTTTGCCAAAAAGGAGGTTTAATTACAAATGAATACTTACTATTCTCATTTCCATACCACTTGCCGTTGGGTAATTGCACCTGAAATTTGAATTCATAACTTCCCGGTGGTAAAAAAGAATAAGTAGTCATTCGATTGGTTGTTGGCATTCCCCAATCTATATCATAATTTTCAAGCTTGTACCTATATTTGATATCATCCACGCTCAAAAACCAAAGTGCAGCAAAATGAAAAGTTAAATGATTTTGGAAATACTTAAACTCACTTTTATCTACCTCAAAATCAGCATAAAACAATTGTTTTTTAGTAAAAAGAAGATTAGGTAATACTTCAAAATGATTCTGAACTAATTTCTTTTTTAATATTCCTTCTTGCAAACCTATCAATAGATTACCTTGCCCATCATAAGTCCATGCATTAAGATTTGGATGAATATTTTTTAATTCGGCAATACTACTCAAAGATGTTACTTCAAAACTGCTGTCATTTACAATATTGATATTTCCTTTTTGAAACAATAGCAAGTTACCAAAATCGTCAGCTACCATTGCTTGCATGCTATTTGAGTTTAGCCCGTTTTTGGCACATAATTGGGTAAATTCTTCTCCATCATAACGCAACAATCCATTTCCGGATGTCATCATCCAAACATTATTGCGAGAATCAATTGTAATATTATAAATGACCTTCCCCAGAGAGTCTACTAGTTGATCATTAAAGGTTTTCACCTCACCATTGACGCAATGTACGGGACCTCCTCCATCAGTAGCAATCCACAATTCATTTTTAGCTACCGGATATGTTGCATATACATAATTAGATGGCATTCCAGCATTGATATCAATAGTTTGAAAGCTATATTCTCCGTTGTTGGTAATTAACTTACTTACTCCTCCACCGAGGGTAGAAAAATATATATTATCGTCAAAACCGCTTATATGCATAACGTTTGCATTGCACAAACCATCAACAACATCAATTATTTCGTACTTTTCTGTATTGGGATCAATTTTAAAAACACCATTACCATAAGTCCCTGCCCAGACAAATCCTTCTTGATCTGTGTATAAAGAAATAAAAGCAATGGCACTATATTTTGGATCTTCAAACCATTTCTTTTCATGCTTCCTTCCATCTTTATCAACTTTAAACGTGTAAAGACCTTGCTGGCTTGCAATCCATATTTGACCTAATTTATCAACAGTCAGATTATATATGTTAGTCAGTTCAAAACCGCTTTCCTGAGTTAAGTAGGAAAGATTGTTATTTCGAATTATTGCCAATCCTTTTGTGGTTGCAATCCAAATATTTTTTTCCCTATCTTTAAAAATACTGTTTATACGTTTGGATGGTAATCCAGAATTGCGATCAAATTGAGTAACCCACATGTTTTTTTCCGGATCTAACATAATTCTGAATAAACCATCTCTTTTTGTACCTACCCACACTTCCGTCTCATCCATTACCAACATATCAGTAATGGCTCCATATCTCCACCCATCTATTATCTCAATCTCCTTATTTTGAGTATCATACAAACATATACCCCCTTCTTCCATGGCAATCCAAAGTTTGTCGCCAATTAATTCTATATCTTTCACGAGGTTGTCAGGAAGACCTGCTTTTGAATTCAAACTTGCAACAAACTTATCTATTTTGTCATTATATACTGAAATTCCACGATCAGTAGCCATATAATGCAATCCATTACCGTCATGAACTATTTTATAGACATAATTATCCAATAATCCATCACTCTGATCGAGGTTATACATACGCTTTCTGGAAGTTCCTTTATAAAAATAAACTCCCTCTCCCAGTGTGGCAAACCACATCATAGAATCATTGGGCTGATCGATAAAAGATACCTCAATATTTCCCAAACCTGATTCAGGTTCAAACTTTTCAAATTTCAACCCATCAAAATGAGTAATTTTCCCGTTCTGGTGACCAATCCAAAATCCCTGTAATGTGCCATCTCCAACTGAAGAAATGTAATTACCCGCCAAACTATCATTCATATTATAAGAGTAAAAATAGGCAGCATCATATTTAAACAGACCCTGATCAGTACCGATCCAAATAAACCCGGATTGATCCTGATAAACTACATTCACATTGATGTGTTCCTCTTCTCCTAA
>PKTE01000179.1 GCA_002869335.1 Salinivirgaceae bacterium
AAAGTTACACCCAAACCAAAGTTAACCATTGAGTAACTTTGGTATACATAAGCAGCATGAATCGAAAGCAATGCTAGCTTCAACTGAAAACCTACAGAAGTATTAAATGAGCTATAATGAATTGTAGCATCTATAGGATCTTTTACAATATTTTCCTCGTCCAATACAGTAATAACAAAATCACCGTTAGTATCATCTGCTAAAGAATAGTCTCCAATAGGAAGATTATACTCAGGTATTAGATATTTACCATTTAATCCAATATTAAAATCACTACTTGAATAACCTAAACTAACAAATGGAGTAAAGAAAGCAAGCTTTTTAGAAACAATTAAATTAGCGTTCCATGCTGATGTTGTCAATGTCAAATCTTGGGTACGATAAAAATCATTTTCTACAGCTGCGTCAAAGTTGGGACTATTAAACTGAGGTAGATTAGGATCTACAATATCAAACGTTGATCTATCAACAAAGTCATCAGGATAATACTCAATTCCATTATAGGTTGCAGCTAATCTTGACCATGCGCCTTGAATTGCCATATCAAAAGGAAGTTTTTTAACACCCGGAATCCATTGTTTAATATCATGACGCAAACCAAAACCAATCATTCCCATTTTACCATAATCACCAAATTCAATCTCTGGGAAGAATCGGAAAACAACATCAGTTCCTTTCGGAAGCCCTACACCCAATTGCATCATTGGAAGTGGAACCATATCAACAGTTGTACCGGCAGGAAGGGTATATAAATTATCAATAGAACCAGTTGTTCCAGCTCCATCATCAAGCTGTAATCCAACGCTTGCTCCATCACCACTACCCGTAATTGTGGCTGATGTTAAACTATTTCCAGGAGACAATAATTTCCAGTTATAGTCACTAAATTTAAAAGTTCCATCAGCGGAAGGCACGGTAACAACTGTTGCATTTAAAGTTACATCAAACCCAAATGCCTCATGTGTTTTAGCTGTATAATACCAACCTGAATTCATTGCTGCACCAAATCCTTTCCCAAATGGTTGCAAATATGCTTCCATAAGATTTTCCATATCATTTGCTCCGGAACTTATAAACCTCGAAATCTCCTCCTGTGCCACAGCACTGAGTGAGAACACTAGTGAGAAAAACAAATAAATAGCTTTCTTTTTCATAATATCTAAATTTAGTTATTTCAAAATAATATCAGGCAAAATCATACCTTTGTATAATACATCATCACGAATTTAAACAAATGATTTTAATTGATGTTCGAAAAAATTTAATTTCTCAATTTATTAACAATCAATAATTCATGACAATGAAAAAAATAATAAGCACAGATCTTGCTCCAAAAGCAATTGGACCTTACAGTCAAGCTACAGAAGCTAATGGCACAATTTACATTTCAGGCCAATTACCAATAAACCCAAAAACAGGGGAAATGCCTTCTGATATCCAAGCACAAACAAGGCAAGCATTGGAAAATACAAAAGCAATTCTTGAATCACAAGGTCTAACAATGGAAAATATTGTGAAAGCCACAGTACTTTTAGATAAAATTGAAGATTTTGGGGCAATGAATGAAGTTTATGCAGAGTTTTTCCCAACTAACCCGCCAGCAAGAGCTGCATTTGAAGTAGCCAATTTACCAAAAGCTGCCTTAGTTGAAATAGAAAGTATTGCTGCTAGGTAAACTTTATTTACTAAAAACATTTTTTATTTAATAATCATGCTTGTTGCAATATTTAGTTTAAATTTGCAACAAAATGGCTAAAAAAGCGTGTTTATAAACAAATACACGCTTTTTTTGGTGTAAATTTTTTATATTTATTAATTAATTGATTATTATTGCCTAATATAGGTGCTAAAGAGTATTGAATATGATAAAATCGCTGGTCGTAGCATTTAACTTCATCGTGGTATTGATCCTCTCCAATATCTTCGGCAGCGTATCAATTACTCAAAATATTCCCGACAGCGTAGAGGCAGGCCAACAATTTACCGTTACAGTAACTATTGACAAGAGCAATATTGGTGCATTTGGCCGTTATCAACTTGTATTACCTAATGGATTTGAAGTCAAAGCAAAAGACTCAAATGGTGGTGCTTTCAGTTTTTCAAACCAAAAGCTGCGTATTCAATGGCTAACACTACCTTATGATGATAGATTTACAATAAGCTTTGAAATTACAGTGCCAGCCACTGCCGATGGAGAATTTCCATTAAATTCAACATTTGCATATATCCAAGACAATAGTCCAGCCATAAAAGAAGTACCAACACATACACTAACAGTTAAAGGAAGCGAGAGCGTAGAAGATTTAACTGCAGTTAACACATATAATTACAAAGGCATTAGGATGAAAGAGATTGATTGTATTCGTCAGAAACCTTACATGAACGAAGACAATGAAATTATAGTCAACCTACTGGTAGTTAATAAAGTTGGCATCAATGAATTTGGTAAAATACAAGAACAAATTCCAAGAGGATACAAGGCTATTGCTGTTAGAAGTAAAAATGCTATGTTCACAAACAATGGAAGAATTCTAAAGTTTATGTGGATGCAATTCCCTCCAGATGAGCATTTTGTGGTTACCTATAAGCTAATTAGAACTGAAGATATTCCAAATCAGGTATTTATAATCAAAGGCGAGCTCACTTATACACGAAATGAACGAAACCAGATGACTGACATTGCTGAGAGAAATGTTGATCTGGAAGAATTTGCAGAAGACGAATTAGTAGTAGACAACTCTCCTATGCCAATTGAAGATGACAAAAAGAAAAATGATTTATTGGATGCAGGAGATCAATTTACAGGAACAACTTATGTGTCAAATGAAACTGACAAAAGTAAAAATGAAGAGTTAAAAGAAAGAACTGCTTATTATGAGCAAACTTTGAAAAACTACGCTGAAAACACAGGTAAAACCAACATTATTGATCAAACAAATCAATACTCAGATCAAAGCTCACAAAGCTATCAGGAAACAAATTATTCCATTACGAATTCCAATGGTGTTACCTACAGAGTTCAAGTTGCAGCTGGTCATAAATTAGTTGACGACAGCTATTTCAGAAGACTTAAATTAAACGAATACGTTCAAATTGAGATACATCAAGGCTGGCACAAATACACAGTTGGGTCACACACAGTTTATAAAGGCGCTCGCGATCACAGAAATCAAATATGGCAGTCCACATCAATAAATGATGCTTTCGTTTGTGCATATAATGATGGACAAAGAATAACTGTTCAAGAAGCCCTAATGATTGCAAATCAAAAATGGTATAAATAAAATCACCAGATTTAAAGAAAGAAAAAGTTAACGGATGAAAAAAAACTTACGCATATCTATAATAGTTGGATTCTTTGCTATTTGTTCGCTAAGTTATACGACCACCGTATTTGCCCAACTTGACGAAGAATATGAAATGTCGCTATTATTAGAAGAAGATAACGGACAAGACGCGTTCAATGCTTCTTTCAAACCAATTATTGGAATTGGTCAGGGTATGTTTACTTTCTTAGGTGATGTAAAAAGCAAAGGGCTATATAACCCAACTCAAGGGTATTGGGGTACAAAAGCAGTTATTTCTAGAACTTTTGGTAAGAGTTACGAATTAGACCTCTATTTTATTTTTGGAAAATTTGGAGGATCTCAAACAGGATATACTGCAGAAACCACTGCTAATCCAGACGAACCGGGCAACGAAGAACTAATACTCAATAGTAAAAATAAAAACTTTTATACCGATCTTTCTGTTTCGGGAGTTTCCTTCACTTATAATTTCATTGGACTATTTGGTAGAAAACGCCCTATTCTTCCCTTTATCTCATTAGGTGTTGAAGCTATTCAGTTTAGACCAAAAACCGATTTGTCATACACTGATGACGCTGGCAATATCCTTCCTTATCATTATTGGAGTGACGGAACCATAAGAAATGTAAGCGAAGGGAGTATAGAAGCATCAACAATAATTAATCGAGACCATGAATATGAAACAGATGCCAGAAATGCAACTGGACAAGACTACTCTTTTTTCACATTTGGTTTTCCGGTTGATGTGGGTATAAATGTTACAATTACAGACCGTTTTACACTTAGACTAGGTAATTCATTTCATTTTACTGTAAGCGATTATATTGATAACTATTCCAATGGAAGTAGCTTTTTAGAAAACGACTTTTTTAATTACACATACACTTCATTAAGGCTTGATATGTTTAGTAAAGCCGAAGAAATTATTGCTGTAGAAAACTTTAAAAATGTTAAGTTTATTGTTACCGATAATGAAGATGAAGATAGTGATGGCGTAGATGACTTCAATGATATTTGTCCTAATACTGAACCTGGTGTTAAGGTTGACTTTAGAGGGTGTCCATTTGACGAAGATAGAGATGGGGTACCCGATTATAAAGACAAACAAAGAGGAACTGTACTAGAGGCACTTGGTGTTAGAGAAAATGGAATTAGAATATTAGATATGCATGTAATATCAATGCTCTATGAACCGGAAGCAGTTAAAAGAAAAGACATTTACAACTATTACAGCATTTCTAGTGGCGAAAGAAAAACATACGATGAAATTCCAGATAAATTCAAACATTTGGATATAAATGAAGATGGATGGATTTCGCCAAAAGAACTACAACAAGCAATAAACGATTTCTTTGATTTTAAATCTAAACTCAAAGCAGACGATATTTACGAACTTAAAGACTTTTTCTTTCTACAAAAGTGATCAAATATTTTACAATTACCCTGTTACTTGTCATAAGCCTGACAAGCTGCGTTATTACAACTAAGAATAACGAAATTATTGTCCTCAATAATACAGAGAATCTAATTGAGGTAGATATTTATAACACATGGTCCGGAGAGACAGAAACTAAATGGACAATTCAAAAAGGCATAAATAAATTTTCTTTATCTGGTGATAACCTATATGGTTTATACGCCAAAGGATATCCAGAAAAAACGCTATACACTCACCCAAATGTATCATTGACTTTTGAGCCAGATGAGCTAATTTTGGACGAGATAAATAAGGAAATTAATGCGCATTACGTTTGGAGCCAACAAATTGTGACAGGAGAATCACAGAGCATTTTTCACTGGCACAAAATTGCAGATAAGTTAAGCTGCATAAAAGATTGGGAAACATTTGATAGCATTTTATATAAATTCATTGAGGATCCTGAGTTTAAGATCAAATCAGGGGTTTTAAATTCACAGCATTTAAACTCCTACCCTGCTGCTTATGTATTAATTGATAAATTATGTGAAAGTAACCATATCTCAATAAAAAGAAGAATGGAATTCATTCAAGGACAATTAATTAAATCAGGTATCCCAAATGCAACAAAAAACAACTTTCTAAACCACTACTTATTACATCAATCATTAAGCCTCAGAAATGACAGTATTATCATGTTATCAAATGAATACTTTCCAGAAGTGGCTAAAAAACTAACGGTACAATATGAGAAATTGCAAAAGGATGCCAAACTCTATAAAGGCATGCAGTTTCCGGATTTTAAATCCAATCAAAAGATAATAAAAAATCAAAATCTTACTGAAGGATACGATTATACACTGATTGATTTCTGGGCAACATGGTGTATTCCATGTATCAAACAAATGCCTGAAATGAATCAATATGCAATTGATTTACAAGATAAGATACAGTTCGTTTCACTTTCAGTAGATAACGAACGAGATCTTACAAAATATCATAATATTTCAGATAAATACAATGCAATAAATCACTATTGGCTAAGTGATACGACAACTATAAGAGAAGAATTAGGAATTAAAGGTTTACCCAGAATGGTCTTGTTAAATAAAGAAGGTAAAATAATTGATCCTAATTTCCCACACCTTTATGAACCATTGGCAAAACTATGGATTAAGTCTTTAGCTAACAGACCAACTGAAAAGGTGGTTGAAAAACATTAAAAAAAGATTAAATATTTTCATAAATTATTTGAAAATTTAAAATAAAGGTTTACTTTTGCAATCCAATTACCGGCGGATGTGGCGGAATTGGTAGACGCGCTAGACTTAGGATCTAGTGTCGAGAGACGTGGGGGTTCGAGTCCCTTCATCCGCACTTTATTTTGAAAACCGCCCTTCAAAAATTTGAAAGGCGGTTTTCTTAATTATATGATTTTGAAACTTAACATCTGATTAAATGGATATTACGCTCAACAAAAAAGATGATCTTAACGCTACTATTTCAATCAAAGTAGCTCAAGACGATTACCAGGAAAAAGTGGATAATGTATTAAAAGATTATCGCAAAAAGGCAAATGTACCAGGTTTTAGGCCAGGTAAAGTTCCAATGGGTTATGTGAAAAAAATGTATGGTAAAGCAATTTTAGTTGACGAAATCAACAAAATTTTATCAGAATCATTAGTTGAATATATCCGTAAAGAGGAACTCAATATTCTTGGAGAGCCACTTCCATCAGAAGAAAGTGAAAAAAATCCAATTGACTGGGATAACCAGAAAGATTTTGAATTTAGCTTTGATATTGCTAATGCTCCTGAATTTGAAGTTAAGCTTTCAAAGCGTGAAAAAATTACTTTCTACGAGCTTAAAGCTGACGATAAGCTAATTGACGACACTATTCAAAACTATGCTTACCGCAATGGTAGCAACCAACCAACTGATGAAGTTAAAGACCTTGACGAAACAGTTAAAGGTGACCTCATTGAATTAAATGATGCTAATGAGCCTTTAGAAGAAGGTATCAAAAAAGAAGAAAGCTTAATGTCACTTCATGTAATGAAAGATGACAAAATAAAAGAAACTTTCAAAGGCAAAAAAGCTGGAGATAGTGTAGACTTTAATCTTAAAACAGCTTATCCTAATGATACTGAAATAGCTTCTTTATTAGATATTCCAAAGGAAGATGCAGCAGATTTAAATTCTAACTTCAGAATTACACTTTCAGAGATCAATAAATTTGTCCCTGCAGAAGTAAATCAGGAGCTATACGATCAAATGTATGGTGAAGGTGCAATTAAAACTGATAAAGAATTCCGCGAAAAAGTTGTTGAGGAAATTAAAAATAGCTTCAAACCGCAAAGTGAATATAAATTCCTTATTGATGCTAAAGACAAGTTAGTTGACAAAGTTAATATAGATCTTCCAGATGAATTCCTTAAAAGATGGCTTGAAGCTACAAACAAGGAATTAACTAAAGAAAAAATTGAAGAAGATTACGATAGCTTCAAGAAAGATATGCAATGGCAGCTAATTGTTGACAAAATTTATAAAACCAACGAGTTCAAAATTGAAGACAATGAAATTATGGACTTTGCCAAAGAATCAACTCGTCAGCAATTTATGCAATATGGCTTAAGTTATGTTCCAGATGAGCAACTTGAAAATTATTCGAAAGAAATTGTATCAAAACCAGAGGAACGTAGAAAAATTATAGATAAATTAGTAGAAAATAAAGTTCTTGATTTTATCAAGGAATCAGTTAAAATTGAAAACAAAGAAGTTTCAATGGACGAATTCAATAACTTTTTCAAATAATTTATCATATGACATCAAACAATAACGAATTTAGAAAATATGCGACCAAACACCTGGGCATTAGCAGCATGGTGCTTGATCAATATAATAATCAAGTTTACAATAACTTTATTTCACCTACAATTATTGAGGAGCGTAGGCTAAATATAGCCACAATGGACGTGTTCTCAAGATTGATGATGGATCGTATTATCTTTTTAGGCCTTCCTATTGATGATTACGTAGCCAACATTATACAGGCTCAGTTATTGTTTCTTGAATCAACAGACCCTAGTAAAGACATCCAAATTTACTTTAATTCACCAGGAGGTTCAGTATATGCAGGTCTAGGTATTTATGATACTATGCAATACATCTCTGCTGATGTAGCTACCATTTGTACTGGAATGGCAGCTTCAATGGGTGCAGTGCTTTTAACTGCCGGTGAAAAAGGAAAACGTTCTGCACTGAAGCACTCTAGAATTATGATTCACCAACCTATGGGAGGTGCTCAGGGACAAGCTGTTGATATTGAAATTACAGCAAAACAAATTCTACAATTACGTAAAGAATTGTATGAAATTATTGCTGAGCATTCTGGAAATACTTTTGAAAAAATTGAAAAAGATTCTGATCGCGATTACTGGATGACCGCTCAGGAAGCAAAAGAATACGGAATGATTGACGAAGTACTGCAACGTACTAAAGACAAATAAAATATAACTTCTCAAAACATTATGAATGCAGAGCCTTATTGCTCTGCATTCTTGTTTTTTAGAATAAACCATTAAATTTGTTGCACATTTTTTGGTAGAATATTATAAATAAAAGTTGTACGAATGAATAAATGTTCCTTTTGCGGAAGAAATGAAAAAGATGTAAACTTATTGATAGCTGGCATAAGTGGTCATATATGTGACTCTTGTATTGATCAGGCATACAACATAGTTAATGAAGAATTAAAGAATAAATCTTCATTTTCTTCGAGCCAACTTAAGATAAAAAAACCACAGGAAATTAAAGATTTCCTTGACCAATATGTAATTGGGCAAGATACCGCTAAAAAATTCCTATCGGTTGCTGTTTACAATCATTACAAAAGATTGAAACAAGAAATTGATGATGACATTGAAATAGAAAAGTCAAATATAGCGCTTGTAGGAAGAACAGGAACAGGTAAAACATTATTGGCCAGAACAATTGCTAAAATGCTTGATGTTCCGTTTACCATTGTTGATGCAACGGTACTTACAGAGGCAGGATATGTAGGTGAAGATATTGAAAGTGTACTCACCAGATTATTACAGGCAGCAGACTATGATGTGGAAGCAGCAGAAAGAGGTATTGTCTTTATTGATGAGATTGATAAAATTGCTAGCAAAGGAGATAATCCTAGTATTACTCGAGATGTTTCAGGTGAAGGAGTACAACAGGGCTTACTAAAACTACTGGAGGGATCAATTATAAACGTACCCCCTCAAGGTGGAAGAAAACATCCAGACCAAAAAATGATAGCTGTAAACACAAAGAATATACTTTTTATAGTAGGTGGCGCATTTGATGGCATTGACAGGAAGATTGCAAACCGCTTAAATACAACGGTTGTCGGCTATAATGCTTCCAAAGAATCACATCATATTGACAGAGACAACTTATTACAATATGTAGCTCCACAAGACTTAAAAAGCTTTGGATTAATCCCTGAAATTATTGGTCGATTGCCTGTACTTACTTATCTGGATCCTCTTGATCGCAAAGCACTTATTAGAATCCTAACCGAGCCTAAAAACTCAATCATTAAACAATATAAAAAGCTTTTTAAGATGGATAATATTGAATTATCTTTTGACAATAGCGTATTAGAATATATTGTAGATAAAGCCATTGAATTTAAGCTTGGTGCCCGAGGATTACGTTCTATATGTGAACATATTATGATGGATGCCATGTACGAAGCACCAACATCAACAAAAGACAAGATAAGAATCACGTTGAAATATGCTCAGAAAAAACTCTCAAGCATTGATTCTCAAAAACTAAGAGTAGCCTAAGGGCTACTTTTTTTTCTTCTTTCTTGGAGGTAATGTTTCTAAACGCCCGGTTTCAATTTTCACAACAATCTCTTCAATAATTCGATCGATTCCCTTAGTAGGATCATAAGACGTTTTAAGGTTTTCACCAAATATACGTGCTATTGATTGCCAAAACATAGCTGGTAAATGCCCTCGCAGGGATTCAACTAAATAAAAGGAAGTTTTACCAGTTTCCCTGTCTATAAGCTTTAAAAGAATTCGTCCTTCTGTGACAGTTAATTGCTTTAACTCATCCATATATCTATCGCGAAGAGCTTTATCATAGGCACGCATAAATCGCCGGCGTTGCTTTTCAGTCTCAATTTGAGGCAGTGTATCATATATATCTTGTAATATTTTAACTGCCAACCGTGCATATGGATATGCTCTTTGAACCTTTCTTGCAAATTTGATATACCTAAGATTAAATCTAGTCGCACGTGACAAATTTCTTCGAGGGTAAATCGTTATTGTCCTTAAATCTACTAACCCTATACTATCTCCATTCTCAATAACCATTGGCAAAATGAAATAATAGCCTTGCTCTTCTATGGTTTGAGCATTTAGCTTCACAAGGCTCAATATAGAAAGAAATATACTTAATAAAAGAATCTTATTACGTTCTCCCTTTTTCATTTGTAACTCGAATTCCTATTTTTGTAACTTATATAAAGTAACTCAAAAATTGAACGAATAAATATAAACTGAGATACAAAATTGAGCAAAAATGCGATTATTTAATATTGAAACAGGAAAATTTAAAGCCGATGGAGGAACTATGTTTGGAGTGGTTCCCAAAGGATTGTGGCAACGAAAATATGAAGCTGATGAAAATAATCTGTGTAATATAGCCGATCGGGCTTTATTAGTAGATACTGGAGATAGAGTAGTTTTAATTGATACAGGTATTGGCGATAAACAAGACGAAAGATACTTGTCATTTCATCATTTATATGGAGATGATTCACTTGTAAAATCCATACATAATGCCGGGTACAAAGAAGAAGATATTACTGATGTTATTTTAACGCATTTACACTGGGATCATTGTGGCGGAGCAGTTTTGAGAGACAATAACAGAGAACTTAAATTGCGTTTTAATAAGGCAAACATATGGGTAAGTAAGGACCAATGGGAATGGGCAACAAGTCCAAACATTAGAGAAGCACCAGCATTTTTGGAAGAAAATATTCTACCATTAAAAGAATCTGGAAAACTCATTTTAGTTGAAAAAGATGGCGAAATAATTCCTGGGATTGAAGTAAAAATATTTCAAGGACACACAAAAGGTTTAATGCTTCCTATTATTAATAAAGATGGACAGAAAGTATTATTTGCAGGCGATTTAATTCCCGTAATGGCAAATATTCCGCTAGTATATGTTGCCTCATTTGATATATTACCGCTTGAAACAATAAAAGAAAAAGAAATCATTCTTAAAAAAGCTGTTGAAGAAAATTGGGTAATTGTATTACAGCATGATCAGAAAGTAGAAGCCTGCACTGTTAAAGAAACACCTAAAGGAATAAGAGAAGATAAAATCCTGAAAATTTCAGAGATATAAAAAAAGGGGCGATTGCCCCTTTTCTGTTTTATATCTTAATGAGTCAATTACAGAATATTCATTCCTTTAAGCACATCAAGTGTTGCTTTTACTGACTCAGCTGACTTATCAAGCATTTCGCGCTCCTCTTTATTCAAATCAATCTCAATGATATTTTCTATACCATTACGTCCTAAAATAATTGGAACTCCAAGATAAATATCATTTAAGCCATACTCACCTTCTAAATAAGCAGCAACAGGATAGAAACATTGCTGATCATTCAAAATAGCTTCAACCATTTGAGCAGCTGCTGCACCAGGCGCATACCAGGCTGAAGTTCCCATTAATTGTACTAGCTCACCACCACCTTTACGTGTACGCTCAATGATAGCATCTAACCTATCTTTTGGAACTAATTGCTCAACAGGAATACCTGCTACAGATGTGTAGCGTGGAAGTGGTACAATAGTATCACCGTGTCAACCTAATAATAATCCCTGAATACATTTTGGAGAAATTTTCAACTCATCAGCCAAAAATGCTTTGTAACGACTTGAATCTAGAATTCCGGCCATTCCAATAACTCTTTCTCTTGGCATATTAGCAGTAGCATAGGCTGTATAAGACATTACATCCAATGGATTCGAAACAACTACGATAATTGCATCAGGAGAATATTTGGCTACATTTTCAGTTACTTCTTTTACAATCTTAGCATTGGTATTAATAAGATCATCTCGCGACATCCCTGGCTTACGTGGTAAACCACTTGTAATTACAACTACTGCAGAATCTTTAGTTGCTTCATAATCATGCGTAACACCTTTTACACGAGTGTGAAATGAGTCAACAGATGATGTTTGCCACATATCAAGGGCTTTACCTTCTGCTACACCCTGTTTAATGTCTAATAAAACAACCTCATTTACAAGGTTTTTACGAGCGATAACGTTTGCGCAAGTTGCTCCTACGTTTCCTGCTCCAATAACTGAAACTTTTCTCATAATTGATAGATTTTTTGTTTGCTTTTGCCAATTAAAACAATAAGAATTTTAAAAGGTTGCAATATTTTTAATTTTACCGTTGTAGGGTAAAAATAATACAATTTATCAATTAAAGAAAGTATCTAAATATTAATATATGTCAAATTTGTAATCGATTAAGATCAATAAATTATTTGACCTTAGTTTTTAAAATATCTGTTAAATCTCGAACAGCTTTTGCTGACTGACTTACCAAAGCCATTTCCTCATCATTTAGGTCTAATTCAATAATTTGCTGAATTCCATTTCTGCCTAAAATAACTGGTACTCCAAGATAAATATCACTAATTCCATACTCCCCTTGTAAATATGCACTCACTGGAAATAAGCGTCGGGAATTCTTTACAATAGCACTTACCATTTGAGCTGCTGCAGCACCAGGCGCATACCATGCAGAAGTTCCCATTAATTTAACTAATTCTCCTCCTCCAAATTTTGTGCGCTCAATAATTGCATCAAGCTTTTCCTTAGAAAGCAATTCTGTTACAGGTACGGATGAAATAGTTGTATATCTTGGAAGTGGAACCATTGTATCACCATGTCCTCCCATTAAAATGGCATGTACAGAAATTGGACTTACATTTAATTCCTGTGCAATAAAAGCTTTATAGCGAGCTGCGTCTAATATACCTGCCATACCAAAGACCTCTGCTGGTGGTTTCCCATTGGCAACCATATGAGCAGCATAGGTCATCACATCCAAAGGATTAGACACAATAATTATTTTAGCATCAGGAGAATATTTTATAATCTCACGTGTGGCATGCTGAACAATTCCAGCATTTATTTCAATTAAATCATCACGTGACATACCTGGTTTTCGGGGTAAACCAGCTGTAATTACAACAACATCGGATCCTTTTGTAGCTGCATAATCCTCAGTTACTCCCCTCACATAGGTTTCAAACTGACGAATAGAAGATGTTTGCCACAAATCAAGAGCTTTTCCTTCGGTAATACCCTCTTTTACATCCAACAAAACTAATTCATCCGCTAAATTGAGATTAATTATATCATTTGCGCATGTTGCGCCTACATTCCCAGCTCCAATTATACTAATTTTCATAATTTCTAAGTTTTAGTTTTACAATGTATGAAACGACAAAAGCTATGCTGAGTTTACAGTTATGAATGTATTATAAAACATATCAACGTTTAACATTCTAATTTACAGACTAAAGGCCTCAATATTGATTTTCTTTAAGCTTTCTCACATAAAACTTATGACCATTGAATTCAGTTTCGAGAAGCAAATCATTTTGAATAAGTTCATTTATTAAGGTCCAATCAGAACAACTTTCTTTAAGAAAATATTTCAAACTATCTTCCCGCATTGGATGAACTGCCGTAATGCTAAGAATATCATTTTTTACATTTCCAGTGTGACCAAAATCATGGCCTTCGTGTCCAATAAGATATTCAACATTGTTTATTTTTCTTGCAAAAATCTGAAAAGCTTGATTGATTTGTTGTTCATTAGCTGGCTTTATATTTTTATGAGCAGGAGTTCTGGTTGGAATAGCAATATATGAGATCGAAGGGTTCAATTTACTAATGAAGGATGCTATTTTTTCCAATTCAGATTCATGAGTATTAATATTACTTACCAACATTGATTCTGTAACTAATATGCCTGCGTAATCTGCTGAAAATTCTAACATCCCAGATTGTATCTCAGACAATGAAATACTTCTATGTGGATGATCAATTTTTTGCCACACACATATTGAATAAGCATCTACTTTGAGTGAAACCCAGTCAAATTCTAAGAGTACATCTCTAACTTCCGGGATATTAATTAAAGATCCGTTTGTAATAATTGCTTTTTTATAAGGTAAATCAGAAATATTATCTAAAATTTTGTCCAAATTAGAATCAAGGGTTGGCTCTCCATCAGGTACAAAAGCAATATAGTCAATAGACTCCTGACGAGATTCAAGGAGTTTAACTCTACTTCTAATACTATCGACAATATATTTCCATGCAAAATGTGAA
>PKTE01000352.1 GCA_002869335.1 Salinivirgaceae bacterium
ATGTCCACCTCTAGAAACATGACATCCTACGCAAACATTAATCATGTCAGGAGTTTTAATGAAATTATGACCATCAGCTAAACCACCACCTTTTACAGGTGGTCTAACAACATGGCAAGTACCACAATCAGCATGGCATGTAGCACAATTTTGTGAGTAACCATCTAATTGATGTTGTGGTAGATCAGCAAAATCTTCGTAGCTTGAACCGCCATTACGCATAGCTACTTTACGCATTTGACCTGTACCATTGTGAATACTGGTTTGAAATTTTTCAACCGTATTATTATGGCAAGTTCCACATTTTTCAACTGCAGCATCTGATGGGTGAGCAATAAAATCGCCTGAGTGTGCTTCAGCTTTATCCGAAGTGTTGTCTACACCGTTATGGCAAGCAGTACAACCCATTCCATAATGGCTTGATGTTTGAAATTCTTCATAACCTGAGCCACCCATGTAGACTCTGTCATAAGGCTCGTAATGAGGAGCATCGCCCCCGCAACCACCTGAAACTACTGATGTGTCAGGAGAGTAAACTTCTTGAAGATATTCGTAGTTTGTATGACATCCTTCACATGACGCTACATCTGTAGGTATAGAATTGTTGTCATTATTATCATCATCGTCTTTGCAGCTACTAATGCTTAATGAGAATGCAAATGCAATAATGGAAAAAATCAGAAAATAAGTAGACTGTTTCATATGCATAATAGTTTTAATTACATTTTCTTTGTTAATTGTTGTTTTACCTTGTCTTTCCTTAGTAATCGCTTATTTCGAATTAGTAAAATATGCTATTGTAATTGTATTAATTTGGTTGTTTATTGTGTGTTTGTAAATTACGTATTAATATTCTTTAATCTTTAATATAGGTAGTGTGGTACTCATTAAGTTAAAACTTGGTTTAAATGAAATAAAAACTTGATATAGATCAGTTTTTTTGTATTTTTGAATCAAAATTATTGATTGCGAATTTCGATTCTATTGTTTCATAATACTAATAGAATAGCTTGAAAATATACCAGGACCAGCTTTGTTATTCTGAAAGGACAGGTTCTTGTGTTAGCGACAATTAATAGTATTATTTCGTACATGGAAAAAGAGGATTATTATAATAATTATTCGAGCTGCACAGTAAGTGCTGCTGAATGCAAATGTTTTGATAAATTAACTTCTGAACAGCAGCAGTTTCTGGAAGATAATTCGGTGATAATTACTTATAAAAAAAACGAAACAATTAATAAGCAGGGTGCATTAGTATCTCATATTATGTATATGGAAGAAGGGTTGGCCAAAGTATACATGAGTATTAAAGATGAGAATCTACTTTTGAAACTTATTCCTCCACACAATTTTATAGGTCTTGTAGCAGCCTCAGAAAATGAGAATGTCTATCAATATTCTTCTATGGCATATGTTGAGAGTAAAATAAGACAAATTGAGGTTTCAGCTTTCAGAAAGTTATTGAATGAAAATAGTGATTTTGCAAAAGAGATTATTAATATCCTTAGTGCAAATAGCGTTCAGATATACAATCGCTTTTTCTGTTTAATTAAAAAGCACTCATATGGCAGGTTAGCAGATATTATTTTATGCCTCGCAGAAAGGATATTTTATGAAAATGCTTTTAGCCTCCCTATTTCACGTCAGGAGATTGCTGAACTTGCCGGAATGCGAGTTGAAACAGTAATACGTATCCTTAAAGAATTCTCAAAAGAGGGGTTGATAAAGGTTTCCAACAAGGAGTTTGAAGTGCTTGATTATGAGCAATTAAGAAAAATTAGCGATAACGGATAGAACCACATGTTAAATAGATAAAAAAAGTGCCGTTTCAAAATAGAAATTGAAACGGCACTTTTTTTATTTTCTATCTTTTAGAAGTTAAAACTAACACCTCCCATATATAATCCTTTGATTTTATCATTGTAAGCCATTTCTGTATTACCATGGCTTAATAGATTTCTAGCGTTTATATATACTGAGAAATTATCAGTTACTCGGTAGGCTACTTTTGCATTTATAATAATGTTTGGATCCAGTGTTGTTGACATTGTTGTGTGTTGCAAGGTAGCGTTGTTGTAAAAATACCGTGAATATGTTTGCTCTCCGTAAAAATATCCGGAAAGGTTTACATTTACCTTTTTAATAGGAGCATAATTTACCATAAAACCACCGTAGAAAGAAGGTGTCCATTCATTTTTAATATCCTCAAATGCTTCTTCTGTTAAATTTTCGTAAGGCATTCCTGCAACTGGTAGTGGAAGAGTCCCTGTTGTATCTGCC
>PKTE01000354.1 GCA_002869335.1 Salinivirgaceae bacterium
AAAAAATAGTGATTACACCGACAACTACATTGACGAAATGAATATATTCGGTGGAAGTGAGCGCATTATAACTTCAGAATACTTTGAAGGTGGAAAAATAACCAGCATTTTCGGTGGATCGAACGTAAACCTTAAAAATGTAAAATTGAAAAATGGTTATGCGGAAATTGAAATGACATCTATCTTTGGAGGAGCTAAGATTTATGTTCCTGAGAACTGGGATGTTAGAATTGAAGCTACAAGCATTTTTGGAGGAATAAACGACAAACGTCAAATAGATATATCAGAACCCAATAGTACGAATGTACTGGTAATTAAAGGAGCAGCCATTTTTGGTGGCGGCGAAATAATGAGCTAATGCAACAACTAAACCCATTTAAATACAGAACCTCTCTTACCGTTATTAGCCTTGTATGGACTGCAATTACTGCGGTCCATATCCTTTTTTTATTTTTTCTGTACAAGTTACCTTTTGATGTAGCCTGGAAAGATGGGTTGATTTTCAACTTATTATTTGCTGTATTTAGCGTTGGGGTGTTATCCGGTCTCAATTTTGAAGATGAAAACAGGCCACTCCTTCAACGCATCATGTATTTTTATGTGCCGCTACTGGCAATTATGGTTACACTTTGGTTAATTGCTGGATATTCACTAGCTGATCAATTCATTACTACTGAAGAATATCATACATTTCTGGTAAGCAGTATGAAGTACAGAGTTTTAATTGGTTTGGTACTTTTTATAATGGTAGTAATAGTACAGCAACTGATTCATTACTACAGAAACTTTCAGTTAAAAGAGCTGAAAATGACACGATTAGAAAATGAACTACAGCGCAGTAAAGTCAATACTTTACAAATGCAAATGCAGCCACATTTTCTTTTCAATGCATTAAACAGTATTAGTGCCCTAACTTTTGAAGATTCTGATAAAACCCGTCAGATGCTGATCAAACTATCTGAATTTTTAAGGTATACAACCAAATACAGCGAGAAGCAACTTGTAAAGCTAACTGATGAATTATCGCATATCGACCAGTATTTAGCAATTGAAAGATTAAGATTCGGAGAACGATTGTTATATAAAAAAGAGATTAGCAAAGAAGCAGAAGAAAGGTTATTGCCATGCCTTGTATTGCAACCTGTTATAGAAAATGCCATTAAACATGGCGTAAATCAAAGTCTTATTCCAGTTGAAATACGCGTTGTGGCCAAAACAGATCAGGATAAACTGGTAATTACGATTATCAATACTAAAGATGGAGAATCACGTAAAAAAGGCACAGGAACTGGATTAAAGAATCTATCGAACCGTTTAAGAATTTTGTATGGCGAGCGCGCTCATTTGCAAGTTCAAAATGATACTGATAAATTTACCGTAAGAATCGTTATTCCATAGCATATGATAAAAACCATCATCATAGAAGATGAAGCACCTGCCAGAAGTCTTTTGAAACACTATTTGAAAAGGCACGAAAACTTTCAAATCATTACAGAATGTGCCAATGGGTTCGAAGGTGTAAAAGCTATCAATGAGCATAATCCAGATTTAATATTCCTGGATATTCAAATGCCCAAACTTACAGGTTTTGAAATGTTGGAGTTGCTTGACCCTGCCCCTCCGGTTATTTTCACCACAGCATATGATGAATTTGCCATCAAAGCGTTCGAAGCCAATGCTGTTGATTATTTACTCAAACCATTCGATGAAAATCGATTTGATGCTGCCATTCAAAAAGCCGTGCAACGTATCCAAAACAAAGAAGCAATACCTACAGAAAAAGTTGTAGAAGCAAGTGCTCAAAAGCCATTGGATCAAGTAGTAGTAACCAATGGGGGGAAAATTGAAATTCTCATGCCTGAGGATATTTTCATGATTGAAGCCCAGGATGATTATGTCATGATTTATACTGAAAAAGAGCAGTATCTAAAAAAGAAGACTATGGCTTTTTATGAAGAACATTTGGATAATTCTTTTATGCGAGTTCATAGATCCCATATAATCAACACCCAGAAAGTTGTCAATATAGAACTATACGGGAAGCAGCAATACCAAATAAAGTTAAAAAATAATTTAGACGTAAAAACAAGTAAATCAGGCTACAAAAAGATAAAAGAGAAATTTATGCAATAAATTTTAAAATTAATGTTGCATAATTAAATAAATTGTTATTTCTTTGCACACGCATTTGAACAATGGTCTGGTAGTTCAATTGGTTAGAATACCGGCCTGTCACGCCGGGGGTTGCGAGTTCGAGTCTCGTCCAGACCGCCAAAAATGAC
>PKTE01000086.1 GCA_002869335.1 Salinivirgaceae bacterium
TAAAAAAAAAGTAAAAGTTCAGGGACCTAAAATATATTAAAACAGAAGAGGGTAACAAACCCTCTTTTTTTTGTATTATTAATAATTGCCTTAATCTAAAATATTACATAAATACTAATATTAACTCCATATATTAAAAAACAGTAACCATATTTTTCCTGCCAAACAAAAAGGTATTTACTTTGTAGATTATACATCAATCTGAAAAGATCACATAATCAATGTCTGATAAAAAAGAACCATATAAAAGTGCTCTCAAGGTAAATGAAGGAGTGAATCAACCACCAAGTATTAGCCCAAGTGCACGTCAAAACTTTAAACGTTTTCGTAAAAAGGAGCTTACACTCGATGAGTATTACGATGGTATTGTAAATGGAAATCGTAGCATTTTAAGCCGTGCTATTACATTAGTTGAAAGCGCTTTGCCCTCACATCAGGAAATGGCACAGCAGATTATCGAAAAGTGCATTCCTCTCTCAGGTAATTCAATGCGCATTGGTATCACAGGTGTTCCAGGAGTAGGCAAAAGTACTTTTATTGAATCTTTAGGATCTGAAATTACTTCAAGAGGTCATAAGTTAGCTGTTTTAGCCATTGATCCAAGTAGTGAGCGTTCTAAAGGTTCTATACTGGTCGATAAAACCCGCATGGAAACGCTTTCAAGTAATCCAGATGCATTTATCCGCCCCTCACCATCCGCAGGTTCCCTAGGAGGTGTAGCCAGAAAAACTAGGGAATCAATGTTACTATGCGAAGCTGCTGGATTTGATACTATTTTCATTGAAACCGTAGGTGTTGGTCAAAGTGAAACAGCCGTACATTCAATGGTTGATTTCTTTCTATTGCTAATGCTAGCTGGTGCTGGAGATGAATTGCAAGGTATCAAGCGAGGAATTATGGAAATGGCTGATGCTATTGCCATAAATAAAGCCGATGGAAACAATAAAGACAAAGCTAACAGAGCAAAAGCAGAATATTCAAGTGCTTTGCACCTCTTCCCTCCTTCTCCTTCAAAATGGTCACCGAAGGTTGTGACTTGTTCAGCATTGCACCGCATTGACATTAATCGTGTTTGGGATACCATTAACAATTACAAAAAGCTTACTCAAGAAAATCAATACTGGTTTATAAAACGAAAAGAACAAGCCCGCTATTGGATGTACGAAACAATTAACGAGCAATTGCGCAATAACTTTTATCACGATGATGAAATTGCCAAAAAACTAAAAAATGCAGAAAGTGATGTACTAAACAATAAACTAAGTTCGTTCCAAGCAGCTCAGAAACTTCTAGACCAATATTTTAGTAAAAAATAAAACTATCTTTACGCGAAATTTTGAAGATCAATGCAGAAATTTATTCAGATAATCACTCGTTTTGTGCCAAGGGAAACCATGCAACGTATGGCACACATCTACTTACGTTCTATTAGTATTTTTTACCGCGGTAACAATTTCGAAGATCCTATCAATGGAATTAAATACAGAAAACTCCTACCCTACGGTCGCATTAATGCTCGTAAAAATGCTTTGGCACCAGATAGCATGTCACTAGAGCGTCACCGGGTTATATGGTTGTTTCTAAAAAAAACGAACTTCTTTACTGAAAATATCCACTTTCTTCATGTTGCACCTGAATATGCCTTCTTAAGGCTATTCAAAAAGCAAAAAAATCTCAAATACGTTACAGCTGATCTATCATCACCATGGGCTGAAGTTAAAATGGATATTCGCGAAATGCCTTTTGAAGAGAATACCTTCGATGTAGCTATGTGCAACCACGTTTTCGAACATGTATGGGAAGATGTAAAATCTATGAAAGAGTTTTACCGTGTACTTAAACCAGGCGGCTGGGCTATTTTTCAGGTTCCTATTAAATGGCACGAACCAAAAACATACGAGGATCAATCAATAACAGATCCCGTTGAACGTGAAAAGCATTTTGGCCAACGCGATCACGTTCGCTACTATGGAGCTGATTACCCAGACCGTTTGCGAGAAGCGGGTTTTGAAGTAGAAATAGTAGATTTCAACAAAGAACTTTCACCAGAAGAAATGAAAAGATTTGCTCTTCTGCCTAATGAAAAAATTATTTTCTGCAAAAAAGCAAATTAGGTTATTCAGAGAAAACTATAGGCCTTAAACGTTATAACCTGCACTATGCGAGGCGATCTAAGAGTTGAGATCGTTAATCCAACTTAGAACACTTTTTTTGGCAGCTTGTTTCTTTTTTAGTATTTTTCACAAAAGCTTGCACAATGGGTACTGAAGAAAAAGATTTGGTCAAACGTATTGCCCGTTTAATGAAGGAGAACAAAGAGCTCTCTTTATTAAACTCAAAGCTCCAAAAGATAAACGAAGAGCTTACAGATAAAAACGAATCTCTCAAGGAGCGTTTAAAAGAACTCAAAGCTTCTGATACACCAGAGGTTGCGAGCCGTGATCAAACACTACGCTTTAAAATGGCCACTGTGCTATTTGCGGACATTGAAGGCTTTGGAAAACTTTATGAAGAGACTAACTCACACGATATCATTGATGAATTAGATAATATCTTTTTTGAATTCGATCAAATATCTGAAAAATATAATATCCAGAAAATAAAAACCATTGGTGATACATACATGAGCGCTGGTGGTGTACCAGTTAAAAATATCACCAACCCTATTGACGTTGTAATGTCAGCGCTTGAAATGCGACATAAACTTCACGAAATACAGGAAAATCGCATACAGAATAACAAAAAGATTTGGGAAATTAAACTTGGAATGCATACTGGTCCTGTTACTGCCACGACCATGGGCAAGAAGAAAATATCATACAATCTTAAAGGTGACACAGTTAACATCGCCACAAGGATGAAAGCAACTTGTGAAAGTGATCAAATCAATATTTCTGTGATGACCTATGAAATGGTTCGTGAATATTTCGTATGCGAGTATTTTGGCAAAATGCCAGTAAAATACAAAGGTGATGTTGATATGTATTTCGTAAAAGGAATTCGTCCTGAACTTTCAGAAAATGGCGAAGGTCGCATTCCAAATCAGGCTTTCAAAACCAGATATTTACTAAGGCAGTTCTCTGATTTACAAGAGATTGTACTAGATATCCTTGAAAAAGGATTGCCAGAATACTTATATTACCATAATGTGAAACATACGATTGATGTAACATCACAATGTGAACTTATTGGTATTGGTGAAGGAGTAAATGATGAAGAGATGCTACTTTTAAAAACAGCAGGATTATTCCACGATGCAGGGCACACGATTGGTTATGAAGAACATGAGTTTCACGGAACAGAATTAGCTCGAAAAATGCTACCTAATTTCAATTATTCTCAGGAGCAAATTGATAAAATTTGTGAGTTAATTATGGCCACTAAATTACCTCCTCAGCCAAAAACTAAACTCGAACGAATTATGTGCGACGCTGATTTGGATTATTTAGGACGTAGCGACTTTATTCCAGTTTCAAACACGCTTTATAAAGAACTCAAAGCTCAAGACAAAATTGGAGATATCAATTCATGGAACAAGTTACAAGTAAAGTTTATTTCGTCTCATCAGTATTTTACAGATACAGCTAATAATCTAAGAGAAGTAAATAAACAAAAGCAAATAGATAGAATTAAACAATTAATTGATGACGAATAACATTGAAAGATTAAAATTTTTTTATGTACGATACACACAATTTTTCTAAATTTACAAACGTATTTAAATAAAAATCTTTGCAACATGAAAAGTTTCCTTAAAAATCTCGGAATATTTGTAATCCTAATTGGAGTTATTATTTTAGGACTTACTACACTAAATGGAACAACCAGCAATACACCACTTGCCATTTCAGGAAGTTTTATTGTGCTTGGTCTAATACTCCAGGTTGTACTAGGTCGTTATATGGAATAATTAAAAGAATTTTTAATGTGAAGCCCGTTTCCAAGCGGGCTTCTTTATTTTAAACAAGATGAAAGTAAAAGGAAAACACTACCGAAGTGTTTGGATGGAAGGTACTACAGTAAAACTAATTGAACAAAATAAACTTCCATTTGAATTTGCTATTTATGAGGCCAAATCATATATACAAACTTGCCATGCCATTAAAACAATGATAACCCGCGGTGCAGGCGCAATTGGAGGCACAGCTGGATATGCAATGGCTCAGGCAGCTATTGAAGCCAGTAAAAGCAACTATGAATCTGAAATACAAAAAGCAAAAAGAACCATTGAAGCTACAAGACCAACTGCTTATGACCTATTTTATACTGTAAATAAGGTATATGAAGCTGCACTTATTTCACCAGAAAGTGCTATGCTTAAAGCACAAGAAATGGCTGATCTAAATGCTGAAGCAGGTAGAAAAATGGGGGAATTTGGATCTAAACTACTTTCGAATAACTCCAGAATTCTTACTCATTGTAACGCAGGCTGGCTAGCATTTGTAGATTACGGCTCTGCACTCTCTCCTGTATATGTAGCTCAAGAACAAGGAAAAAATATTTTTGTATATGCTGACGAAACAAGACCTCGCAGTCAGGGAGCCCGCCTAACCGCATGGGAACTATTAAACCAGGAAGTGGAACACGCCATAATCCCTGATAATGCTGCAGCCTACTATATGAGCAAAGGTAAAATTGATATGTTAATAACAGGAGCTGATCGTATTGCAGCCAACGGAGATGTGGCCAACAAAATAGGAACACTTGAAAAAGCCATTGCTGCAAAATATTATGGCATACCATTTTATGTTACAGCTCCTATCTCAACTATTGATCCACATACGCTTTCAGGTAAAGACATTAATATTGAACAACGCTCAGACGACGAAGTTACTAAGGTTACAGGTCCAGATGAACAACAAAACTTCCATACCATATCAATTACCAATCCGGGATCACCGGTTTTAAACCCAGCCTTCGATGTAACACCTGCGAGCTTGGTAACAGGTATTATTACGGAAAAAGGAATTATCGAACCAACGAAAGAAGACATTTCTCAATTGCTAAATAAATAAACAGCCATTATGGAAAAACAATATAAAAAAGAAGTTGCCCAAATAATGAATCGACTCTATCAAAAGGGATTAACAACTACAAGTGGCGGTAATGTAAGCATGAGAGTTGAAAACAATATCTATATAACTCCTTCCCAAACAGACAAGGGAAACATGAATGAGGATGAAATTGGTGTGATAACTATTAAAGGAGAAAATCTAACCCCCGATAAAAAGTTAAGTATGGAAACGGGAATGCATTTGGCTATCTACCACCAAAGAACAGATGTACAAGCTATTGTGCACGCTCATCCATTCACAGCAACAACTTTAGCAGCAGAACCTGGACTAATCGATACGACGATAAATGGAGAAGCCAGAGCAATGTTAGGAAATCCAGCTTTCGCAGCATATCAAACCATGGGCACTTCTGAATTAGCTAGCGAAGTTGCAAAATCTTTAACCAAAAGCAATATTGCTATTTTACAACATCATGGTATTCTTGCTGTAGGCGAAAACTTACTCCAGGCATTTGATAGATTAGAATTGATGGAAATGACTGCCCGCGGTAATGTGCTGAGAAAAATAATGGGTATAGAATCAAAAATTTCTGACCAAAACATAGCTATCTTGGATAATATGTTTAAAATTTTGTAATGTAAAACCTACATTATTTAAGCAAAAAGTGGCATTTTTGTGTTGTTCGGCATAAGATTTGAGCACTCGACCATAAATAAACTGACTAAACTAAAAAGTAAAAAAATTGGCCAGAAAAAACAGAAAAAAACCTCTTTTAGAGCAAGTTGAAATAACCGATATTGGAGCAGAAGGAAAATCATTAGCACGAGTTGAAAATAAAGTAGTATTTGCTCCCTACACCGCCCCCGGAGATATTGTAGATATTCAGGTAACCAGAAAAAGAAAAAACTTCTTAGAAGGTTATGTGACACAATTCCATAAGCATTCAGACATTAGGACAGAACCTTTTTGTGAACACTTTGGCACATGTGGAGGTTGCAAATGGCAGCACATTCCATACAGTGAGCAAATCAAAGCGAAACACCAACAAGTCGTTGACAATTTATCACGAATTGGGAAAATTCCATTACCTGAAATTAAGCCAATTTTAGGCTCTGAAAAAACTAAATATTACAGAAATAAACTTGAATTTACCTTTTCGAACAAAAGATGGCTTCCAAAAGAGGAGATGGATCAAGAGCAATCTCAAAAAAGCCTAAACGGCCTTGGATTCCATGTCCCTAAAATGTTCGATAAAGTACTGAATATCAACAACTGCTATTTACAGGATGATATTTCGAACAAAATCAGAAATGAAGTCAAAGAGTTTTCACTTAAACATGACTATACTTTTTTTGATATTAGAAACCATCATGGTTTGATGCGAAACCTTATTTTGAGAAATACGCAAAAAGGGACATGGATGGTTATCGTAGTATTCTATGAAGATGATGAAGAAAAACGAACAGCTCTTTTGGAACACTTAAAGAATAAGTTTTCTGAAATAACTTCTCTAAATTATGTGGTTAACCAAAAGCCAAATGATTCAATTGCTGATCAGGAAGTAATAAACTACAGCGGTGATGATCATTTATTGGAAGAAATGGAAGATTTACGGTTTAAAGTTGGCCCAAAATCTTTCTATCAAACCAACAGTGACCAAGCCTATGAACTTTATAAAGTAGCCCGAAACTTTGCCAACTTGCAAGGCAATGAAGTTGTGTATGATTTGTATACAGGTACTGGTACTATAGCCAACTTTGTTGCTAAAAAGGCTCAAAAAGTAATTGGAATAGAATATATTGAAGAAGCGGTAGAAGATGCTAAAGAAAATTCTAAAATCAATGGCATTGATAATACATCTTTCTTTGCTGGAGACATGAAAGATCTACTAAAACCTGATTTCTTTAGCGAACATGGGACTCCCGATGTAATTATAACAGATCCTCCTCGTGCCGGAATGCATGGCGATGTTGTTCAATCCATTATTAACTCTCGAGCACAAAAAATTGTTTATATAAGTTGTAACCCTGCCACGCAAGCGCGTGATTTAGAGTTATTACACCCACACTATAAAGTTAAAGAAATTCAACCAGTGGATATGTTTCCACATACTCATCACATAGAAAATGTGGTTTTACTAGAAAAAAATACATAAATTTAAGCCCGCAAAAGCCTTTACAATGGAAAATCAAAATAATTGCATAGAAGTTCTGGTACAAAATAATTCTGTTTTTAAAACCCTTACTGAAGATGAAATGCAACTTTTGAGCGAGAACTATACATGTTCATCATTCAAAAAAAATGAAATTATTTTCAAAGAAGCTGAGCGTCCTAGTGGATTATTATGTTTGCAACAAGGCAAAGTTAAAATTTATAAAGAAGGAGTTGGCGGACGAGAGCAGATAGTAAGGATGGCAAAACCAGTTAGTTTTATCGGATATCGTGCACTTTTTGCTAACGAAAATCACATAGCATCTGCTGAAGCAATTGAAAATAGTGTTGTTTGTACAATCCATAGAGGCGCATTAGAACAAATATTAAGACAAAATCCTGACTTTGCTATGGAAATAATACGTTCATTAGCTAACGAATTAGGATTTGCCAATAAACGAACAGTAACGCTTACACAAAAACATATTCGAGGCAGGTTAGCAGAATCACTTCTATTTTTAAAAGATACATATGGAATGGAAGAAGACGGGCATACAATTAACATATACTTATCTCGTGAAGATATTGCTCATTTATCAAACATGACAACATCCAATGCCATTAGGACCCTTTCTGCATTTGCTAAAGAAGAGGTTATAAGTATCAATGGAAGAAGAATATCTATTAAAGACCTCAAAAAATTGGAACGGATAAGTGATTTAGGTTAAATTGATTAATAATATTATATCACAAGCCTGAAAATTTAATTTTCAGGCTTTTTTGTGTCACAAAATGCAAATCACTGTCCTTTCTCGCACATAAATCTCCATTCACATTACATTAACAAACCTCATAATACCCTAATTTTCTGCATACTAAGCTTCGTGGCATATATTTAGTTTATAAATTAATGTAACGTTCGAATAAAAAGTTCGTCCTAGATACAGAAACCCAAAACCCAAGTATTAATTTTTAAAACCTTAAACCATGAAAAACTTAGTAAAAACATTAGTGTTACTTTTTGTAGTATCTACATTAAGTATAACAACACTTTCAGCAAAGACGCCTCCAGCCATTAGTACAACTCAAGATTTGAGTAAAGCAATTAAAACAGTAATTGATTATCCTATGATTGAGGAGAATGATGCGCTTACTACATCAGTCGATGTCTTGTTCAAAATTGATTTTGATGGTCATATTAAAGTCCTCAAAGCTGATGGTTGCGACAAGTATTGCAAAAAAGTTATTAAATCATTAGAGAGATTGAATATCGTTGAAGAAAAAATGTATGGACGGTATTTTAGTCAAACTATAACTTTTGAGCTGATAAAATAGAGATTCTTTCACTATTTTTTATCGCTGTTCCCCAAGGCCGGCAATCTGCCGGCTTTTTTTATGCGTTGAATTATAACCCTGTCTGCTTCAGAAAAATCAAGATCCAATAGCTCATCAAACGAACACCACTTCATAGCTGCATGCTCCTTTAGCAATATCTTTCCATTATCTATTTGGCATATTAATGGTATCAATTCTATTTCAAATTCCGGATAAATATATTCTACAATCTGAAGCTGATCATATATCTCAACATCTATGTTTAATTCCTCTAGTAACTCACGTTTAAGGCAAGAATTAATAGATTCATTTTGTTTGACCTTGCCTCCGGGGAATTCCCATTTACCAGCATGATGCTGATTTGTGCCACGCTGAACGACCAAAATCTTATTATTATCCAATATTAAGCCACAAGTAACTTTCATATTTAATCCTGGAAATATTGATCAAATTTAAATAATTAAAAGTAGAATTAATTTTTGTACTTTAGACTAGACTAAAGTTATAATGTCCAATAGCCGCATTCATATCGTAATAGTATTTTGTTTTCTTTTTATTATAAAAGCAAATGCTCAACTATATAATTTTCAGCATTTAAGTGTTGAGAATGGATTCCCTCAGGCCAATGCAGATGATATTATTCAAGATTACAATGGATTTATGTGGATAGGAACCCAGGTTGGGATTGTTAAATACGACGGGCAAAAATATGAGATATATAATGAAAAAGATGGGTTGGCAAATCATATTGTTAGCAACATATATGAATCCAGCGACAAAAATTTATGGATTGGTACTCGAAATGGAGTAAGTGTAAAACTCGGTGATACATTAATCTCCTATTCTCAAAAAAATGGATTGACTGGCAAACATGTTACTCATATTTGGGAAGATCAATATGAAAAATTATGGGTTATGACCCAAAAGGGGTTATGCTACTTTAAAAACAATCAATTTCATGAAGTATCTCTTCCAGTTAATGGGCAAATAATCAAAAACCATTATTTCCATAATGACTCATTATATTTATGTACAAATAAAGGAATGCTCATTCAAACAGGAGAATATAGTTTTGAAAGAAGATACCCTGAAATTAATGAATTAAATATTAAGGAATTTGTTTTTCAAAAAGACACACTATGGTTGGCTACATCAACTAACGGCCTTTACAAAAAAACAAAAACAACCATTGAAAACTTTGCAAACAATAGCCTACTTGGGACTCTTGCAACAACAACCTTGCTTTTGGACAATAGTGGAAGATTATGGATCGGTACAGAAGGGAATGGTTTTTTTCTGAGAAAAGGAAATACATTTCAACAATTCACGGACAAAAACGGGATGCATAACACTTCAGTACTAAAACTGATGGAAGATACTGAAGGTAATATATGGGTTGGAGGACGTAATGGAGTAATAATCTTTAACCCGCACAACCCGTTTTCACATTACAGAGAAGCCAATCAAAGCTCAGAAGAATCATTATTTGGAATAATGCAGGATAAAAATGGCAATTATTGGTTTACAACCTATGGAGCAGGTTTATCAAAATACGATGGTAGCAAATGGTCATATTATTCAAAAGAAGATGGATTGAAAGACAACCGTCTTTTTCAAATCATAGAAGATGAAAACCAAAACAAATGGATTGCTACCGGAGGACACGGCATTGTTAAATTTGATGGAAAAAACTTCACTGTATACGACGCCAATAATGGTTTTCTTAACGAACGTGTTTTCAATATTATGTTTGACAAAAAAGGAAATCTTTGGGGATGTACTCAAAATAGTGGGCCATTTAAATATGACGGACATTCATTTACTCGATATGGAAATGATAAAGACATTCCTACAGCAGTTATGAGCTGCATGCTGGACACAGCTGAAAACATATGGTTTGGAACAATCGGCGACGGTTTATTAGTTTACAACGGAGAAAAATTTTACAAACCCCAAATCATAGGCAATATTCAACCACCTTATATTAGATCTCTTACTTTAGATAGCCTGGGAAATATATGGGCAGGGACAGCCTCCAAAGGAGTCTGCAAATTAATTTCATTAGGAAACAATCAATATAGATTTGAATCAATAAACACAAATCAAGGATTGAACTCCAATAATATTTATTTTCTAATAAGTACCAGCAATAACATTCTTTGGGCAGGCACTGAGATCGGAATAAATAAAATAAAACTTAATAAAAATCAAGAACTTGAATTTATACATTCATATGGTAGAAGTGAAGGATTTATTGGCGCTGAAACAAGTATAAACGGTGCTATGGAGGACAATAATGGAGATATTTGGTTCTCCTCCTTAATTGGAGCAACGCGTTATGAGAACGGAGTTGAAAGAAGAAATACTATTGAAGCTCAAACACATATCACTGGGTTAAAACTGTTTTATCAAAAAGTTGATTGGAGAAAGCAATCTAAATCTCAAAACAAACACCAACTTCCAATCAATCTTAAACTGCCCTATCAAAAAAATCATTTAACATTTAATTATATTGGCCTTAGCTACACTAATCCTAATAAAGTATTTTACAAATATAAATTAGAAGGACTAGACCAAGATTGGTCTCCAGTTACTAAAAATACTGAGGCTGTATATGCCAATGTGCCACCTGGTCAATATACATTTAAAGTAAAAAGCTGCAATAATGATGGTGTTTGGAATAAGGCTCCGACTATCTATAGATTTGAAGTTTTAACCCCATTTTGGCAAAACACCTGGTTTTATATAATTACAGGTTTTATTATAATAGCCATCATCATATTTTATATAAACTTTAGAATTAAAAACTTACGAAAAGCTAAAATAAATCTAGAGAAAAAAGTTCTGGAACGCACTAGTGAAATAGAACTACAGAAACAAGAAATTCAGGATAAAAACGAAGAGTTAAATCAAAGAACCGAAGAAATAGCATCTCAACGAGATGAACTTAATGAGCAAAATCATAAAATAGAAAAGCTATACGAAGAGCAAACACAAAGTATCAAATATGCAAAACATATACAAAAAGCAGTACTCTCATCTATTGAACCTTTAAAAAAGCACTTCAAAGATTATTTTATACTATTCCACCCACATAGCATTGTCAGTGGTGATTTCTATTATGTAGCTGAAGTAAGAGAGTGGATTATTGTGGCAGCAGTTGACAGCACCGGGCACGGTGTTCCTGGCGGATTTATGAGTATGTTAGGAATATCATTTTTAAATGAAATAATTTACCCAATGGAAGAGATACAATCAGATGTAATTCTCAATAAACTAAGGAAATATGTTATAAATTCTCTTAAACAAAAAGGTAGACCTGGTGAACAAAAAGAAGGAATGGAAATGTCATTGACTGCAATAAATACAAAAACGTGTATATGTCAGTTTTCGGGAGCCCAAAACCCGGTGTTACTAATCCGGAACAATGATAATCCTAAGCTTGATTATGATATCGTTTATAAAAACGAACAAAAAACTATGTATTATCTTCCGCCTGATAAAATGCCAATATCAGTATTCCCTCAAATGGAAATTTTCACAAAAAACACTTTTAAACTATACAAAGGAGATAAACTCTATTATTTCACGGATGGTTATCCAGATCAGTTTGGAGGACCCAAAGGAAAGAAACTATCCAAAAAAATCTTTTTCGAACTGTTATTTAAGCATTCAGATTTAAGTTGCAAAGAGCAAAAAGATGAATTAGATTCATTTTACGAAAAATGGCGAGGGACATTTGATAAAATTGATGACGTATTAGTAATGGGTATTGAGATATAAATCTTTATTTATACTATTTTTGCTAAAATTTTCCGCATGACTATTCAATCTCCATTTCCTCCAGATAATTGGCTGCCTACAACCTTCAAAGAATCAAAAGCAAGGGGCTGGACAGATGTTGATGTTGTTCTTTTTTCAGGTGACGCATACATTGACCATCCTGCCTTTGGCACTGCAGTTATTAGTCGTATAATTCTAAGTGAAGGGTTAAAAGTGGCTATTGTTCCGCAACCCAATTGGAAAGATGATTTACGTGATTTTAAAAAGTTTGGCAAACCCAATCTCTTTTTTGCAGTTACATCAGGAAGTATGGATAGCATGGTAAACCATTACACTGCTGCTCGCAAAAAACGCAGCAACGACGCCTATACTCCAGGTGGGAAAGCCGGATTTCGTCCTGATTATGCTGTAACAGTTTATTCCAATATCTTAAAAGATCTTTATCCTGACATTCCTGTTATTATTGGAGGTGTGGAAGCTTCATTGCGAAGATTTACCCACTACGACTACTGGAAAGATAAACTTAAACCGTCTATTCTGGTTGACTCAAAAGCAGATTTACTAGTTTATGGCATGGGTGAAAAAACTATTAGAAGCATCTGTAAATTAATGCGAAAAGGAGTTCCTGTTGCGAATCTATCTGCGCTTCCTCAAGTTGCAACCTTAATTCCAAACAACCAAATTCCAAATTATAAAAAAGGAGATGATTTATGGTTAAACAGTCATGAAGAATGCCTGAATGACAAGAAAAAATTTGCTCAAAATTTCAAGCATATTGAAACAGAAAGCAATAAAATATCCACGAGCAGACTAATACAACCAATTGATAATAAACTTATTGTAGTTTCCCCACCCGAAGAACCATACACAGAAAAAGAGATGGACAATATTTTGGAATTGCCTTTTACCCGCCTGCCCCATCCAAAATATCATAGAAAAGAACCCATACCAGCTTATGAAATGATCCGTCATTCTGTAAACTCCCATCGTGGCTGTTTTGGAGGGTGCAGTTTCTGTACCATTAGCGCCCATCAGGGTAAACACGTTTTGAGCAGGTCTGAAAAAAATATACTTGAAGAGGTAAAGCAGATATCTTTAATGAACGATTTCAAAGGTTATATTTCAGATATTGGAGGGCCTTCTGCCAACATGTACAAAATGAAGGGAAAAGATATGAGTATTTGCCAAAAATGCCAACGACCCTCCTGTATATACCCCAATGTTTGCAAAAACCTCTCATTGGATCATGAACCCATGATAAAACTCTACGAAAAGGCGTCACAAATTGATGGGGTCAAGAAAATAACAATTGGTAGTGGAATTCGGTACGATATGCTTTTCGATAAAAACGGACGATTGACTGCCGATGGTAAAAGATATGGACAAAGAGTAATCAAGCATCATGTAAGCGGACGATTAAAAGTAGCTCCTGAACATTCGCAATCTTCTGTACTCAAATGGATGCGCAAACCTGATTTTCAGCTATTCAGAGAATTTCAAAAATTCTTCAAAGAAGTAAACCAAAAATCAGGATTAAACCAGCAGCTAATTCCATATTTTATATCGAGTCATCCAGGATGTGCATGGGAAGATATGGCTGAATTAGCTATTGAATCACAAAAGCAGCATTTCCATCTGGAACAGGTGCAAGACTTCACTCCTACACCAATGACACTTGCCACAGTAATGTTTTATACAGGACTAAATCCATACACCTTAGAGCCTATTATGGTTGCGAAATCAGGTA
>PKTE01000085.1 GCA_002869335.1 Salinivirgaceae bacterium
TACAATGGGAGGCAATTAAACAGGCGAAAAAATGGGGATGTTCTGAATATGACATGTTTGGCTCAGCACCTAATTTGAATAAGAATCATCCTCTACATGGTGTTCATATTTATAAAAAAGGTTTTGGAGGACACTTATTCCACCGAATGGGCTGCTGGGATTATCCGTATAACCAAAAGCTTTATGATTTGTATAAGCTTACCGAAAATTAATGCTCGAACTTAATTTCTGAATTTCTTTCTTTCGTACAAAATCAAATGTTTAAATTATACTTTAAGGTATTAAAATAGATTATTCTTCTCATTGTTGTTTTGAATCAATTATAAAATGTTGTAAATTAGGTTAGTTGTTCTATTTGCGTTTTATAGCTTTGAATTTTAACCAACATAGAAAAACCTAATGAAATTAAGGAGTCAAGTCTTTCTTTATTTTGGTATCTATATGATTTTCATTATCGGTGCTATATTTATAATAGATTTTGGTTTAATTAAAAGTCACTTGCAAAATCAAGCCGAAAATGATTTAAAACTAGGTTGTGAAGAGATACATGTAACAATTGAGAACTCATTAAATCATGCTATCGAAAATTACTTGAGAGGTATTACAGAGGCAAATCTTGATGTGGTAAGACATTATTATAAAAGGTTTAGAAAAGGAGAAATGACTGAGGCTGAAGCAAAGAATGCCATTCAGGATTTTTGTGATAAGCAAATAATTGGAACTTCAGGTTATAATGTGGCAGTTGAAGATAAAGAAGGAGTATTAGTGCTTGATATTCATCCTTATAGCAGACACCAGGATTGTTCGGGTACTTCAGGTTGTCAGATTTGGGATAGTGTGAAAAACGGCTATGCCGAATATCTCTGGAAAAATCCTGAGGATAATACCTATCGTAAAAAAGTGGCTTATGTAAAGGAATTTCCTGAATGGAATTGGATTTTTGGAGCTACATCATACAAAAGTGAATTCACCGAACTGCTTAATTTAGATGATTTTAAAAGGATCCTGGCAGAAAAGAAAATCCAAGGCTCAGGCTACGCAATTTTATATGATTCAAACAAAAATCTTATGTACCATCCAATGATGGAAAAGTATCAAGATGAATCATTTTTAGCCAAACAGTCAAAAGTAGTTGATCGCATATTGTCTGCTCCCGGACAAATTACATTTTATGACTGGAAAAATCCGGGGGAAGATCACTTTCGAAAAAAATATGCCTATACAGATAAAATTGAAGAATTCGGGTTTTATTTGATTGTATCCGGTTATTTATCAGATGTATATGAGCCGTTAAAGAAAATTATTGGTATTACCGTTCTAATATCCATATCAGCTATATTTTTATTGTTAATAGCGGTCTTTATTTTTAGTCGCAGAGTAGTTAAACCAATTCAGAATATTATTATTGGTATCAACGAATATAATACGAATAGAGTACCTTTTAAGCCCCAAAATTCTTCTGTAAAGGAAATAGACACTTTAGCAGTTTCTTTTTCAAAAATGATTGAAAAAATTGATAAGCAAATTGAAGAGAAACAACAGACCATTGATAAAATTCAGGAAATGAATATGCAACTGGAAGTTGCTAAAGAAAAAGCGGAAGAGAGTGATCGCTTGAAGTCTGCATTTTTAGCCAATATGAGTCATGAAATACGAACACCAATGAATGGTATTCTGGGATTTACAAAGCTTTTGAAGAAGCCCAAATTGACCACGGAAAGTCAAAATAAATTCTTGCAGATTATTGAAAAAAGCGGAACCCGAATGCTAGACACTATTAACGACATTGTTGATATTTCAAAAATTGAAGCAAAACAGGTGAAAATAAATAATGAACCTCTAGATGTGAATGTATTGTTAGAGGAGCATTTTAATTTTTTTGTGAAAGAAGCAGAATTGCAAGGTTTATTGCTTAGCTATGAAACTTCATTAACTACTGCTGAAGCTAAAATAATTAGTGATAGGAATAAGTTAGAATCAATTCTTACAAATTTGATTAAAAATGCCATAAAATACACTCATAATGGTAAAATCTCCTTTGGATGTTTTATAGCTACAAATAATGGCGATAAATATTTAGAGTTTTATGTTGAAGATTCGGGAATTGGAATTCCCAAAGGAAGGTTAGAGGCTATTTTTAATCGTTTTGAACAGTCTGATATTGAGGATAAAAGGGTTTATGAAGGTTCAGGATTAGGACTGGCAATTACAAAATCTTATGTAGAGATGCTAGGAGGTAAAATATCAGTATCGTCTGA
>PKTE01000351.1 GCA_002869335.1 Salinivirgaceae bacterium
CATCCGTTGGGCCGACAGCCGGGTCAAGGGCTGTTTCGGGGTCAATGTCATAAAGACGAGCAGCGTTTATTAAACTGAAAAATAAATCGCCAAATTCAGCTTCTATCTTTTCATGAGTGCTGTTGTTGTTTATTTCTTCTTTAACTTCAGCTAGCTCTTCATTTACTTTATCCCAAACCTGTTCACGCTCGGTCCAGTCGAATCCTACACCTCGCACTTTTTGCTGTATGCGGTTGGCTTTTACCAGGGCAGGTAATGATTTTGGAACTCCTTCCAATACTCGTTTTTTTCGTCCTTTTTCTTTAAGCTTTAGTGCTTCCCAGTTTTCTTCTACTTCTTGAGCAGAATTGGCATCTGTTTCACCATATATATGTGGATGCCTGTAAATCAGTTTTTCACTCAAACTATCAATTACTTCTTTGATGGAAAACCAGTCTTTCTCAGCACCTATTTTCGAATAGAACACAATATGAAGTAGAATATCGCCAAGCTCTTTTTTAATTTCCTGACCATCATTTTCAATAATAGCATCGGCCAGCTCGTAGGTCTCTTCTATGGTTAAATTGCGTAAACTTTCAAGTGTTTGTTTTTTGTCCCATGGACATTGACTGCGTAGATCGTTCATGATGTCCAATAACTTCTTGAACGATTGCAGTGTGGCTTCGTCTCCGTGTTGTTGCATTAGTCAAATAGCGATTTTTGTTGTTTCATTTCTTCTGGATCAAAAACTGTTTCGACAGTCCAGCTAACGGGTTCTTCTTTGCTGACACTTTCTATTTTGTTTTTTAGTATTTTATTGAGTTCTGATTTCCGGAATTGTTCCAAAAATTCATCATCTTCCCAAATCATGAACATAAACATGTTATGCTCTGATTCTTTGTCTTGCAATACATCAAAATGCTTGCAACCTTCAACCGAGTTTAGTTCATCTTTAAATTGATTCATGAACTCACCAAACTGATTGTGCAGTTCGGGGTTAATTTGGAATTTAGTTATACGTGTAATCATGTGAATGATATTTTAATTCTGTCACCTACTCGCAATCCTAACGATTTAAAAGCAGGATAGTTCATATGCGCTATTTCGAGAAGTCCGGCACTGTTGATAACTGCAATCAATTCATTGACGTTTTCATTATATCCTTCGTGTAATTTTTCGATACCGTGTGACTTTCCTTTTAATAATATCGAAAAGTTACGGTTTTTACAGGCTTCTTCAAATAATTTTTGTGTAATGTTAGTGATAATGTTTCCGTAACTATCAATATGTGTTATATTTCCAATGATTTGGTCACTTTCAGTCTGAGGTCTTAAATATCTGATCTCCTTTAGTTGATAAGCTTTTCCTAATCCTTGAATACCATTATTTTCAATGATGTGACAAATAGCTTTTGGTGCGTAACTTATAGATGGGAAGGTAGGTTTGTAATCTTCTGGAACATCCATCAAAATGGATTCATAATCATCATTCTGTACTAATAAATTAAGTACACCTGAGTCGGGTGAAATAAAATAGTGATTGTTAAATTTCACAGCAACAAATGGCACCGGATTTTCATTTCGGTTATTTACTGTAATGATATGAATAGTGTTTTCCGGAAAATGATGATAGCTATTTCGCAATACAAAAGCAGCTTCCTGATAGTGATTTAGCCCAATTTGGTGAGAAATATCAACCATTAGAGGTAATTTGCCACATGTAGAAATAATGCGGCCTTTCAAGGCTCCCAAGTAGTAATCGCTTCGTTTCCAGTCGGTAATGAAAGTAATACTTTGCATTTGATTTTGCATTCAGGAATATTACAAAATTGCCAAAAGGCTGTAAATTTTAATTATTTTTGTTGCATCAATTAATTGTATTGACACATCAAAATTAGTAATAATTACGGACGAAAGTATATGATAGAAAAATCAATTGAGATTAATGACATTGAACTGATTGACCTTTATGGAGTTAATGATAGCAAAATGGATGTGATTCGGGAACTTTTCCCTAAACTTAGGATCATAGCCCGGGGAGATGTTATAAAAGTAATGGGTGATGATGACGAGATAGAGTATTTTGAAACTAAGTTGAGAGACTTTATTGATTTTTACCATAAGCATGGCAAGCTTTCTCCCGATGATATTTCACGTTTGGTAAATGAATATGTACCTACTGAAAAGGAAATGGCTGGCAATAACGATGTGCTTGTATTTGGTCGAAATGGAAAACCAATAACTGCAAGAACTAAAAATCAACGTAAATTGGTTCAAAC
>PKTE01000358.1 GCA_002869335.1 Salinivirgaceae bacterium
AACCAGCTTCAGGTTCTGTTAGTCCGAATGCCCAAAGTTTATCTCCTGTGCAAAGCTTTTGTAAATATTTTTGTTTCTGTTCTTCAGTGCCGTAATAGTAAATTGGACCAATTCCCAGTGAATTATGAGCGGCTAAAGTAGCAGCGTGAGATCCATCAACTCTTGCTAATTCTTCTACTGCAATAATATATGATAATGTATCAGTGTTTTGCCCTCCGTATTTCTCTGGTAAATACATTCCAAAGAGACCTAATTCGCCCATTTTTTTTGTGAGCTCTATTGAAAATTCAGCTTTTTCATCAAGTTCTTTTGCTAATGGTTTTATTTCCCTTTCAGCAAATTGCCTGACACTTGATCTTACCAGCTTTTGTTCCTCACTTAATTCAAAATTCATAATGGCTATTTTTGTTTAATGTTTTTATAAAAGACTGTGATTCAGTTCGTTTTAGTTGTAATGAATTATCAATCCTCAATCTCACTCAATTCTATTAGCACATCAGAAGTGCTAACAGCATCGCCTACATTAATATTTATCTTTTCAACTTTAGAATCAATTCCGGATTTAATGCTATTTTCCATCTTCATTGCTTCTACAATCAATAGCGTATCACCTTTGCTAACATCGTCGCCTTCTTTTACCTTAATCTCAACTACTTTACCAGGCATTGGTGAATGAATGATATTTGCACTTTCGACCGATTCTGCTGAGGTGAAAAAATCTTCCTCAATCAGTTCATCGCTTCTTGAAATATTGAAATTGAATTCAACTTCATTTATGAAATAGTCATGATTAGGGGATAACGAAACACTAAATTTTTCATGGTTATTATTAATCAAACACTCGATATAGTTTTTATTCTGATTGAGAACTTCAGTATTGAAAACTAGATCATTCATATAAAAAACGAATTGCTTTTCTTTATTTCGCTTAAATTTTAACAAGTATTCATTACCAAGGAAGTTTATTTTTAACTCTTGATTTATTCTCCAGAATCCTATATTTTCCCAAATACTTCGATTATTCGTTTTAAATCCAAGACTATGCAATGCAAAACCAATCACATATTCCTCATGATGAATAGATTTGCGTTTTTTGTCAATTTCTTTTAAAATCAGATCAGCATGTAAATCACAGAATTTTGTAGAGACTTGATTTGAGACAAACTGCTTAGAGTTTAACATTGCAGTTAGGAATGGTATATTGGTTTTAATTCCATGAATAACATGGTTTTCCAAACTTTCAATCAATGAAATTCTTGCTGCATCACGATTTTCTCCAAAGGCAATAACTTTAGAAATCATGGGATCAAAATTACTCTGAATAGTGACAGCTTTATTTATCGAACTATCGATTCTAACATTCTCATTTTCTGGTTGGAAATAATAGGTTATATCACCTGGAGCAGGAGCAAAGTCATTTTCTGCATCTTCAGCATAAATCCTTGCTTCAATAGCATGTCCATTTTGTTTGACATCCTTTTGACGGATTTCTAGTTTTTTACCAGCAGCTATCTTAATTTGTTCCTGAACTAAATCAATTCCGGTAACCATTTCTGTAACAGGATGTTCAACCTGAATCCGGGTGTTCATTTCAAGGAAGTAATAGTTCAAATTTTTATCTACTAAGAACTCGATTGTTCCTGCGCTGTCATATCCAATAGACTTAGCAATTTTGACTGCTTCTTCGCCCATTTTTTCTCTTGTTTCTTGATTAAGAGTAGGAGATGGGCTTTCCTCTATAATTTTTTGATAACGCCTTTGAATACTACATTCTCTTTCATACACGTGAATTACATTTCCATGTTTATCTCCTAACACCTGAATTTCAATATGTCGTGGGTCTTCAATAAATTGTTCTACAAATATTGAATCATCACCAAAATATGATTTCGCTTCACGGGATGTGGTTTTTATAACGTCCTTTAATTCAGATTTTTCCCTGACTATCTTCATTCCTTTTCCGNCCTGCAGCAGCTTTCACTAGGAGAGGAAATGGAATTTCTTCAGCAGCTTTCATTAAATCATCTATAGAGCCGGTAATTGCTTTTGTCATTGGAGTGCCAATTTTCGCGACTGATTTACGTGCTGCAATTTTGTTCCCCATTAATTTAATAGCCTCCTCTTTGGGGCCAATAAAGGTAATTCCAGCTTTATCACAAGCTTTTACAAATTCTGAATTCTCAGATAGAAATCCATAACCGGGATGAATTGCATCACATTCTGCATTTTTAGCAACCTCAATTATTTTTGAAATATTCAGATAGGTTTCACTTAATTCTTGTTTTCCTATCAGGTAAGCTTCATCTGCTAAATCTTTATGCAAACTATTGGCATCTATTTCAGAATAAATGGCAACGGTTTTAATTCCCAGACTTTTTGCAGCTTTTATTACACGAATTGCAATTTCACCTCTGTTGGCAACTAATACTTTTTTAAAACTTGTATCCATACTTATTCTTTTACCCAATTTGGTTTTCTTTTCTCTAAAAATGCTGCCATTCCTTCCTGACCTTCATCGCTGGATCTTATTTCAGCTATCATTTTTGCTGTGTAAGAAATAGCGTCTTCTAAGCTTAATTCATTCGAGATGTCATAAAGTAGATTTTTACAATGAGCCATGGCTTTTGGTCCGCTCGTTTTTAGTAATCCAATGATTTCCAGGATGTATTCATCTAATTTATCTGCGCTTAAAGATTTATTTACCAGCTTGTGTTTTTCAGCTTCCGGTCCTTTAAATCTTTTACCGGTAAGCATTAATTCTTTAGATCCATATTCGCCCACTCTTTTAGTGACATATGGTGAAATACAAGCAGGAACAACTCCAATTTTAACTTCACTTAAAGAGAAAGTAGTATTATCATCAGCATAGGCAAAATCGCATGCAGCTAATAATCCATTTGCTCCACCAATTGCAGCTCCATGAACTCTGGCGATTGTTGGTTTTGGACAAGTGTAGATTTTATAAAAGCAGTTTGAAAGATTTAAGCTTTCCTCATAATTTTGATCATAAGAATAGTTGGCAACGTCGCGCATCCAGTTTAAATCTGCACCGGCACAGAATGATTTTCCTTCACCTCTTAAAACAACAATCTTTATATCATCTTCATTCTCAATATATTCAAAAGCACGTATGATTTCTGAAATCATAACTTCGTTGAAAGCATTATGAATTTCGGGTCGATTAAGCCATAAAGTGCCAACGCCATTTTCTACTTCTATTTTAATTGTCTTATAGTTTTCCATGATAAGTCTTTTACATTCTGAATACCCCGTATTTGGTTTCTTTATATTTTCTGTTTAATGAGGCGGCTATTCCCAATGCCAACACATTTCGGGTATCAATTGGGTCAATAATTCCATCGTCCCAAAGTCTGGCAGTAGAATAATAAGCAGAACCTTCTTCTTCATATTTTTTCAAAATAGATTCTCGAAGAGCCTCTTTCTCCTTAGAGTCAAAAGTTTTGCCTCTTGCTTTGAGCTGATCTTCTTTTACTTGAATAAGCACATTCGCAGCTTGTTCTCCACCCATAACAGAAATCTTTGAATTGGGCCACATCAATAATAAATTTGGATCATAAGCTCTTCCAGCCATAGCATAATTTCCAGCTCCGAATGAGCCTCCAAACACAACAGTGAACTTTGGAACATTTGCATTAGCTACGGCATGCACGAATTTAGCTCCATCACGCGCTATTCCTTTTCTTTCATATTCTTTTCCAACAATAAATCCTGTAATATTCTGAAGAAAAATAATAGGAATATTTCTTGAAGTGCAGAGCTCGATAAAGTGCGCCCCTTTTAATGATGTCTCGGAAAAAATTACGCCATTATTGGCAATAATTCCGACAGGAAATCCCATGATATTGGCAAAACCAGTGACTAATGTCGTGGCATATCTTGGTTTAAATTCATGAAATCTGCTGCCATCAACAAGTCTGGCAATAATTTCTTTAGAATTTACAGATTTTCTAAAATTAACAGGAGCTATACCATAAAGCTCTTCCGGATCATAATACGGTTCTTCTATGGATGATAGCTTTAGGTCTTGCTTAGGCTGAATTTCAATTGTTTCAAAAATATTTCTACATATTTGGAGCGCATGTTTATCATTTTCAGCAAAATGATCTGCCACTCCGGATTCAGTCGTATGTACTTCAGCTCCCCCAAGCTCTTCGGCAGTAACTTCCTCTCCAGTAGCAGCTTTAACTAATGGTGGCCCTCCAATAAATATTGTGCCCTGGTTTTTAACAATAATTGTTTCATCGCTCATTGCAGGAACATATGCTCCACCGGCTGTGCAAGAACCCATAACTATTGCAATCTGCGGTATTCCATCTGCTGACATTCTTGCCTGGTTATAAAAGAACCTTCCAAAATCAAATCTATCCGGAAATACTTTTGACTGTTCAGGAAGAAATACGCCACCGGAATCAACCATATAAACACAAGGCAATTTATTTTGCATGGCTATCTCCTGAGCTCTAATATGTTTCTTGATAGTCTCCTTAATGTAGGTTCCCCCTTTTACTGTTGCATCATTCGCGATGATAATGGTTTCCTGACCGTGTATCCGACCAATACCAGTGATTATTCCAGCAGAAGGGAAGCTGTTATCATACATATTATAAGCCGCCATGGTTGATAATTCAACAAATGGAGTGTTTTTATCAACAAGAAGATTTATCCTTTCTCTGGCCAATAACTTTCCTCGCTCTTTATGCTTGGCAACAGCCTTTTCACTCGGTCCATTGATAACTGAATCTAGTTTCTGTTTGTAGTCTTTGAGGATGTCTAAAAAGTCTTTTTTATTCTTTTTAAATTCATCACTGTTGGGGTCGGTTTCTGATTTAATTCTATACAAGACTTATTCTTTTAAGTGAGTAAATTTTAATAATCTTTAGAAGTATCAACAAATTTTAGATAAGGTAGGTTCTAAAAATTTTCCGAATGCTATCGGATTTGATTAGATAAAATCGCAGAACCCATTCTCGAAAACTTCTAATCCTTATAAATGTACAAATATTTTTCTATAAAATTTTACAACAAAAGCTCAATTTTTTCAAATATTTAACTAGTTATATGTTTTAATGTTATTCTATGGAATATATAGTCTGTCAACTGTCATGTCTTATCAGATTTTCTGCTGAATTAATTAATAGGACAATTCCAGTGACTTTATTAATACAAATGATTTCAAAGGAGTTGAACTTTAATACGATTAAAAAAAGACAAGTTGTTTAATTATTTTCACTTTTAATTAAACAAAATGAATGTTGGGTCGTTTTATGACTGTATACAAATAGATAAGACTTTGATACAAATAAAAGTAAAACAATACGCAACGAACAATTGTTAACTAAGTTGGCTTAATAGAGTAAGTCTTCGAAATTAACCGAAAATGTTAAGGCTAATACTAAATGAGTTAAAGTGGACAAAGAAGTCTCTAAAGATGTTAAATGAACTTGAAAACTATTGAAGAAATGGAAATTACACATAGCAAAAAAAATATACATGAATCATCGGGAATGAACGCTCGTGATTTTGCTCAACTTAAGAAAAGGCATATAAGTTTTAAATTCGACCAAAATAAGCAGTTCTCTGTTGATTTGTCGAAAAACATGAATCAAGCTTGTTTATTTTGGAAATATTTACCTCCTAAAATGATAACTAAAACTAAGCTATCAGGGTTTTCCAGAAAATCCCAAAAAGAGAAACGTCAAATTATTGCGAAAGAGTGCTTAGGTGATCTAAATCGTTTTTCTGAGTTTGAACAGTTTCATTTTTCAGATGCTGATTTACAGCAAAGAATTGAGCGCTTTAGCGAAAACACCCTTACAAATCATGTATTACCGTTTGGAGTTATTCCAAATGTGGTAATTGATGGAAAACGTTATCATGTTCCAGCCGCCATTGAAGAAAGTTCTGTTATTGCTGCTGCTTCAAAAGCAGCTTCATTTTGGGATGATCGTGGAGGTTTTAAAACTATAAAACACAACAACTTAAAGAATGGTCAGGTTTATTTTGAATGGAATGATGATGTAAATTGGTTGTTGGTAAACCAGCAAAATCTATTTCAATTTTTGACTCAAAAAGTAAAATCTCTTTTGGTGAATACCGAAAAACGAGGAGGTGGTATCCATCATTTTGAGATTGAACAGTTACATGACTTATCTGCCTCGACTATAAAACTTACCGTATTTGTGAATACAGTTGACTCAATGGGTGCAAATTTTATTAATAGCATGCTTGAGAGTATGGCTAATAGTATGGAAGAGTTTGCTTTGAACAACGGAAAAGCAAAACCTGAAATAATAATGTCAATCCTGAGTAATTTTACACCACAGAACTTTGTAACAATTGAGGCGCGAACAAGCATTGATACTTTGACCTGGGATAAAACAATGAAACCCCGTGATTTTGCGGAAAAGTTTGTAAAAGCTGTACGTATAGCTGACGTTGATGTAAGTAGAGCAGTGACGCATAATAAAGGTATTATGAATGGATCGGATGCTGTAATTTTAGCCACAGGTAATGATTTTCGTGCTGCTGAAGCCGCTGTTCATGCCTATGCTGCAAGATCTGGCAGGTATCGGTCTTTATCCAGTGCCGGAATTGATGGAGATGAGTTTTGGATGCAACTTACTTTGCCAATTGCACTGGGTACCGTTGGAGGTGTGACAAAGTTACACCCAACAGCTGCTATGGCATTTGAGATGCTTGGGAATCCATCAGCTCATGAACTGATGAAAGTTACTGCTGCTGCAGGATTAGCCAATAATTTTGCTGCCGTAGCATCACTGATTACAACCGGAATTCAAAAGGGGCATATGAAGCTACATTTGGATAATATATTAGCAGCTGAAAATGCTAATAAGGAGCAGAGATTAGCTGCTAAAGCTTTTTTCAAAGATAAGACTGTATCCGTTAATGCTGTTCGCGATTTTATGAAAGAGTTCCGGGAATTAGTTTAAATTTTCTATCTTTAGACAAAACAACTAATCAGGGATTGTATGTCACAAAAGTATAGATCCAATGGGAAATTAATGATAACGGGAGAATATCTGGCTTTACAGGGTGCTACAACATTTGCGGTACCCTTAATTTTTGGCCAGGAATTAGAAATAGAAGAAGTTTCACATTCTTTAGTCTATTGGAGAACTTTGTTTAAGGATAAAATAATTTTTCATGCTATTTTCGAAACTGATCAGTTTAATGTGTTAGAAACAAGTGATACAGAAAAATCCAGTTGGATAAAATCAGTTTTTTTAGCTATACGAGATCAAAAAGAAGATTTTTTGGTTGATTCAGGCGCTGAAGCTACAGCAACTATTGACTTGCACATGAATTATGGGTGGGGAAGTAGCTCGTCTTTTATCACAAATCTTTGCAAATGGGCAGATGTGAATCCATTTTGGGTAAACATGAAAGTTGGGGGTGGTTCCGGTTATGATATTGCTTGTGCAACTGTGAGTCAACCAATTTTGTACCATAATGAGAGCAATCTACCAAAATACAAGGAAGTTGATTATCATCCTGAATTTACTCAAAACATGTGGTTCATATTTCAGGAGAATAAAATGAATACTGCTGATGCCATTCGTGGTTTTAGAAGTAAAAGAGTAAATGAAACTGTCATTTCGAGAGTCTCTGAAATTAGTCAAGAATGGATTAAAGCCGATTCTATTGACAAAATTATGGAGCTAATGCGTGAGCATGAGAAACTTCTAAGTGAGTGCGTTAACATGGATTCTATTGCTAAGCAGTATGAAGATTTTAACGGCGAAGTAAAATCCCTGGGTGCCTGGGGTGGTGATTTTATGCTTGCTGTGAGTCCTATGTCAGGTGCTGACGTAATTTCATATTTTGAAAATAAAGGTCGACCTACAATGTTTAATTGGCTAGAGATAGTGAAAAACAGAAAGAAAGAATAATAAATGGATGGGTTTCAAAATATAACAGTTAATAGCAATAAATCTGAAATGAATGGAACTGTTGAATGGCGAAGTCCTTCAAATATTGCTTTGATAAAATATTGGGGTAAAAGTGGCGATCAAATTCCTATGAATCCATCTATTAGTATGACCTTAAAATATGCTTTTACGCAAACTGAAATTGAATGGTCGCCACGTGAAAATAGTAACGAGAAAGTTTTTGATTTTTACCTTTCTGGAGATAAAGTGAGTAGTGGCTTCGAGTCCAAAGTTAAAGCTCTAATTGGTCGTTTTGCATTGAAATATCCTGTTTTAAATAAGCTTTTTTTTACCATAAAAAGCCTCAATACATTTCCACACTCTACCGGAATTGCATCATCAGCAAGTGGGATGAGTGCTTTAGCATTAGCACTGCTTTCGGTTGTAAAAGAGACTAGTGATTTTGGTGGTAATTATGATGACTTTACTAAAGAAGCATCCTATTTTTCAAGATTGGGTTCAGGAAGTGCATGTCGTTCATTATATGGACCTTATGCTATTTGGGGTAGTGGGACTAGTGGTATTGGAAATGATGAGTATGCTGTGCCATTTCACCCGCACAACGATTTCCTCCGAATCTTTGATAGTATACTGATTTTTAGCAAGAAACCTAAAAAGGTTGGAAGTACACTTGGACATTCTCTCATGAATGATCATCCATATAGGAATGGAAGAATTGAGCAGGTTCATAAAAATATGGAACGACTCTTACCAGCCATGGAGCAAGGAGATTTTGATACCTGGCAACAAGTTGTAGAGAATGAAGCGATGTCTTTACATGGACTTATGATGGCCTCCAGTACACCTGTGATGCTATTGGCACCGGAAACAATTCGTTTTTTAAATGATTTGGAAGATTTTAGAACAGGTAAAGGACTAAAAGTCGCTTACACAATTGATGCAGGTCCTAATGTCCATTTACTTTATGCCCTGGAACATAGAGAAATTATTCAGGATTTTATTAGTAATTGGGTGATGGATTCAAAACTTAATATGGATGTTATTGATGATGAAACAGGAATGGGTCCCAAACAACTATTTGAGTGACATCGAATAAGCGATATACAAAGAAATTTTATTCCAAATTGATGCTTTTGGGTGAATATAGCATTATCCATAAATCCAAAGCATTAGCTATCCCATTTGAGCGTTTTAATGGAGCTTTTCAGAAATCGAAAGATAATCCTGATTCAAAGATTATAGAATCAAATAGGCAATTATTTGAATATGCCAATTATTTGGCTCAGAATAATCCAGCAGCAGAGCTGGGATTTGAAATAGATGTAAAAGGGTTTATTGCTGATTTGAATGATGGATTGTATTTTGAATCAAATATTCCTCAGGGTTATGGGGTTGGTAGTTCAGGTGCATTAATTGCTAATTTGTATGATCGATATGCGAATGTTACTGATGCGTCACTTATTAAAAATCAGTTGGCCTGGTTAGAAAATTATTTTCATGGAAAATCATCCGGAATTGATCCCTTAGTAGCATACTTAAATAAGCCATTACTTTTTGAAGAAGACCGGTTTACATTTGTAGATCAACCTCAATTCGATCAAAATGTGTTTTCATGTTTGTTTTTAATTGATACGCAGCGAGTTAGTAAAACAGCCCCTTTGGTTAACATCTATTTATCCAAAGTACAAAAAGGCACATTGAATCCTAATGAATATGCTGGTTTAGTTAATAATGCTATTGACTCACTTTATATTTCAGAAATAAATCGTTTTAAGAGTTCTATTAGACAAATTTCAACCTGGCAACTTGAAAATTTGCGTGAAATGATTCCGTCTTCGGTTATCAAAACCTGGGAACAAGGATTAGAAGAAGAGAATTGGTATCTGAAACTATGTGGAAGCGGAGGAGGCGGTTTTATATTTGCTTTCGTTGTTAATTTTGAGCCTTTTAACAAGACTTCTGTTGTACAATCCTTACCTGTTTTGAAGGTGTTTTAAGAATAGAAATTAAATACTTCAAGTAAAGAACAGGTCTTTTTACCTGATTATTTTTTACTGCTTGGATTGCTTATTATTATGATTTAAATTACATTTGGATGTAATTATCCTTATTTGCTTTTGTAGAGGGTATTATTAATCATAGATTTGCTACAAAAGTTTTATATTGATTATAAAAGAACGGCTAAATAATTAATGTATAAAAATGCTGAAATAGGTTGGATTCATGAAAATGATATGATTATTATTTTCACATTGCTAATGTCATTGATTTTACTTTTAGTTATCCTGATTTTTGTATATCGAAAAAACCTGAAACTCAAGAGAAATGAGTGCACTAAAGGAGATGCTATTTTTCGAAAACTATTCGATAATTCTCCTATTATGATGCACAGTATTGATCTAACTGGTACAATACTTTATGTTAATAATTATTGGTTGCATGTACTCGGATATACCGAGGAAGAAGTGATTGGAAAAAAATCAGAGCAGTTTTTTACAGGGGGATTTCGGTCTTCATACCATGATAAATTTGAAGAATTACTCCAAAAGGGCTATTTGAATGAATTTGAAGCTGAAATGAATAAGAAGAATGGTGAAATTATTGTTGTTCTTTTAACTTCTGAGGTTTCATATGACGCTAAGGGCGACCCTTTACAATCTTTCTCAATTATGATGGATGTAACTAAACGGAAAGTGGCTGAGAGGGAGGTGCTCGAAAGTAAATACAAATTAGATAGTATCCTTAACAATAGCGTAGAGGCTATTTTTATAATGCAGGATGAAAGAATTAAATATGCAAATCCTGCAACTACCGAGATTCTTGGTTATAAACAGAAAGAACTTTTTGAATCAAAATTTGAGAAAATTATTTATCATGAAGATAAGCAGTTTGTGATGAATAATTATACCAAAAGGATGAGGGGAGAGGAGGTTCCAACTAAATATTCGTTTCGAACTGTTAAAAGAAATGGAGAGGTAATTTGGATCGAAATCAATGCTGTTTTCTTATTGTGGGATGGTAAACCTGCCATTTTAGTTTTCCTTGTGGATATTACAAGCAGGAAACGTCAGGAAGATATGATGAATGAGCAGGCCAAAGGACTTATTGAGAAAAATGAGTTACAAGCAAAATTTAATGAGGAGCTCAAGAAAAAGAATATTGAACTAGATGAGCACCAGCGCGAATTGCAGGATTATGCCGATGAATTAAAGGCAGTACTCGAAGAGGTAGCTATTAAGAATCAGCGTATTGAAGAGACACATCAGGATATGATGGATAGTATTGAATATGCCCGGATTATTCAGGAGGCGGTACTTCGCATTAGTGACAATATCAATGAAAATTATGAGAATTTTGTGCTCTTCATGCCCAAGGATATTGTGTCAGGTGATTTCTATTACTATAAAGAAAACGATAATTATTCCGTATTTGTTCTTGCTGATTGTACCGGTCATGGAGTGCCTGGAGGGTTTCTAACTATGCTAGGAGTAAAACTTTTACAACAGGTTCTTGGAACAACAGATGCATTAAAACCCAACCGAATTTTGGAAAAGCTGCGCGAGCAATTTAAAACCGTATTTAGCGAAACACGGCACCACGATGGAATGGATATGGCAATTTGTGTTTACGATAAGGAAAACTTAAAGCTTCATTATGCCGGAGCGAATTTGCCTGCCTTGTTGGTTTCAAATAAGGAACAAATACTAATGAAACCTGTTTATAATCCTATTGGTTATTATATGAATGAAAAACCTTTTGTATCACATTCATATGATGTTATACCAGGCGATCTTATCTATATGTATTCGGATGGATTTAAAGACCAGTTTGGTGGTGAGAAAGGCCGAAAATATCAATCTCGTAAATTTTTAAATTACCTTGATAGCATTGGAAATAAAACTTTAGTTCAGCAAAAAGATTTATTGCTTGAGGAATATGAAAATTGGAAAGGCAAAGAAGATCAATTAGATGATATAACAGTTTTAGGTGTTAAACTAAGATAGAATTGCTTATTGTTGACTTGCCCCGTAGCCTTTAAATCATAAACAATTTCATTAAAAATATGTAATAACTTTAAAAATATATGGGATATCTATATACAATATTGCAATTTGTGGGTCTTGGATTAATTTTTTTTACGCCACCATTTTTGCCACAATCAATTTATGGTCAGGTTGTTTTAATTCTGTCAGTAGTACTTGGCACATGGTCAATTTTAGTTTTTAGACATACTAGAATTAATATTTTCCCTTATTTACGTAATGGTGCTAACTTAATTCGCAGAGGACCATACAAGTATGTCAGGCATCCCATGTATTCTTCAGTACTTATGTATGCTTTGGCATATTTTATTGATAACCCTAACTGGGTTTATGCTGCTTACTTTTTTGGACTTACAGGTGTAATTCTTTTGAAAATGCAATTTGAAGAGAAACAGTTGATAAGCAGATTTGAGAATTACGAAACGGAATTTTTTAGTACCTATCGAATTATTCCTTGCATTTATTGATGCTGATCTGTCATCTTGACATAACCATTTTTTTGGTATGATATTAGATTATATGGATATGTAAATATGAAAATGAGAATATGCAAGCAATACAAAATTTAAACGAGATTAATGATAGCAATACTGACTATTATGTGTTTGTATATAAGTCAGATAGTGGTCAAAGTAAATGTGCTCTTGAAAATATTAGAGAAGTAGCACAAAACGACAAGAACATATTTTTGGCTGATGTGAACCAAACCAAAGAAGTACACGTTGAACTTGGGGTTAAATCTGCTCCAACATTGGTTCAAATGCGTGGAGGAAAGGTGTTGCAGCAAATTAAAGGCTGTCAGAGTGCCAGTTTTTATCAGACTTTGCTTTCCGGTGAAAAGTTTACATCATATGGAAGTGCTTCAAGTGGTGGTGGTAGCTCAGTTGTAATGTATACTACACCAACATGCACATATTGTACTAGTTTAAAGAATTACCTGAATGATAAAAGTGTGAGTTATACTGAGATAGATGTCTCTAAAGACCATCAGGCTGCAGAAGAAATGGTGAAGCGCAGCGGTCAGCAAGGTGTACCTCAGACAGTTATTAATGGTCAGGTAGTAATAGGATTTGACAGAGCAAAAATAAATCAGTTACTCAATATTGAATAATTAACCATTAAATTAAATGTAATATGAAAGAATTACAACCGATCAATCAACACGTTTTGGTAGAATTAAGTGAACAGGCAGAAGAAAAAACTGCTTCTGGAATTATTATTCCTGATTCAGCCAAAGAGCAAGATAATAAAGGCGTTGTTGCTGCTATAAGTCAAATTGAAAATCCTGAAATCGCTATTGGCGAAACTGTGATGTTCAAATTGCTCAGTGGAGAAGAGTTGGACTTTGAAGGTAAAAAATACCTGATGATTCCATACGCAGATATTCTTGGGAAGATTATTGAAACGGAATCAATTTAGATTATTAGTTTTTAATGGTTGAACAAAACTTTTGACATGATATTTCCACATCATTGGTTGAGTAATTGAAGAGCGCTGCGGCGCTCTTTTTTTATGAAAGATGTGAGGACATAAAGCCAAATATGAACATTAGTATATTTCGTGGCGTTTATTATTAACGTATTAAACAGGCTATTTTTACTGTTGTTTCGTATTTATTAAATCCATATATTTCATTTTTAATGATTAACTTACCTGTTATGTAATTCGCGTTTGGAGTGTTTCGATTAATACAAATGTAAGTTTCATTGAAAGTGTCAAATTATTAAGTGAATAAACCTTACCATTAACCTGTAATGAAAGAGAGTTTACCATCATATGAAGATCTTCAGAAACGCATTGCGATGCTGGAGTTAAGGTTGCGTCAAATTGAATCGCGTGATTTTATTGTGAAGGAAAATCACGCTGAGTTGGAGGCATTACGTGTTGATTATGAGGTTGTTTTCAGGAATACAAATTTTTATGTAGCTTTCTACAGACCTAATGGTGAAATAGTAGCCTATAATAAGATTGCTGCAGAAGAAGTAGGTTTTAGTCCAAATGAACTGGTAGGAAAAATGGTTTGGGATGTTTTTGAAAAACCTCAGGCAGATCTTTTCTACTCCAGAATGAAAAAAGCCATGGATCAGGGCGGAATAGCGAAGTATGAGGAGTTGAATCAGACTAAACATGGGGTTTCCTGGTATGAAACTGATTATATCCCAGTTTATGATGAAAATGAAGAACTAATTGGTTGTCAGGTTATAGCAAGGGACATTGGTGAAAAAAAGAACGCCATTGATGAATTGGCAGTGAGTCGTGAATTATTCAAAAGTGTTTTTGAGCAATCTAATGCTGGAATAGCTATCGCAAATACTCTTGGTGAGTTTGTTGATACAAATCAACAATTTGCCAACATGTTAGGCTTCAGTAGGTCTGAGATTCTTAATCTTAATAACGCTGATATTTCATATTATGAAGAATTGGAGATTGAAAAAGAATACATACAGAAAATTCTAGACGGTGAGATTGATGAATATACTATTGAGAAAAGATATGTTAGGAAAAATGGCGAGATATTTTGGGTAAACTTGTCTTCAAAGGTTGTTCGTGATGCTGATGGTGGTATATTATACAGTGTTGGAATTGTGGTTGATATTCAGAACTTGAAAGATGTGCAGCAGGCTTTAAATGAAAGTCGGCAGAGATATAAACTGTTGATTGATAATCAGATTGAGGGAGTTACTGTTAATGATAAAGACGAGACATTTGTTTTTGCAAATAGGGCGGCAGAAAAAATATTTGGAGTAGAAAAGGGCGAATTGGTTGGAAAGAATATAAAAACATTTTTACCTGATTATGCTCTGCAGAAAGTGTTAATTGAGAGTGAATTGAGAGCGGAAGGAGAAACCTCAAGTTATGAAGTTGATATAATAACAAAACAAGGTGAAAAGCTAAATATTTTTGTACATGCAATACCCAATATCGGTTTAAATGGCGAGTTCAACGGAACGTTGGCCTTCTTCAGAGATATTACAGCTCAACGGAATGCTGAAAGGAAATTAGAAGAGAGTCATAATCGATATCAAACTGTATTGGAAAATACCTCTGAAGGTGTCTTTGTTGCAAAAGATGGTTATGTTGTTTTTGCCAATAATGCAGTTGAATAATTTACCGGATATCCATATCAAAGCAACCAAAAGTTATTTTATTTTGATATCATCCACCCTGATGATCATGAGCTTGTGAAACGTAATTATGAAAGACGTTTGAAGGGTGAAATCATTCCTGCTTATGATATACGTATTTTAACAAAAAAAGGAGAATATAAATGGTTTGTTATTAATGCTGTGAAAATAGACTGGCAAGGAGAACCAGCTGATTTAGTTTTTACGCAAGATATTCATGAGCGTAAAATGGCTGAGTTTAAGTTACATGAAAAAACCAATGAATTAGAGAAACTAAATAATACCAAAGACAGATTATTATCTATAATTGGACATGATTTGCGTAACCCACTGAATAATATTAACGGGTTTGTGTTTCTATTGGAAAAAGCTTTAGGCAATATTAATAATCCGAAGGCTCAAAAATATATAAATGCCATATATCAATCATCAAGTACCTTGTCAGAACTGCTTGAGAATTTGTTAGCATGGTCAAGAACACAAACTCTAAAACTTAAAGTTAATATTGAGAAAGTAAATTTGCATGAAGTAGTGAAGCAAAATATAACCGCATTTGTTCATAATGCCAATTTCAAATCAATTAAGTTGCATAATCGAGTTGATAATTCTCATACTCTCAACGCAGATAAGGCAATGCTTCATACAATGATTAGAAACTTAATCTCAAATTCAATAAAATTTACTCCGAAAGATGGAGAAATAATAATTGACTCATATTATGATGCGAA
>PKTE01000192.1 GCA_002869335.1 Salinivirgaceae bacterium
AATTATGAAAATGCATCAGTTTTGGGAATATTTTATCTACTCCTTTCCTCAAAAAGCTAAGCTCCTTAAAAAAATAAAAAAATCGAGGAAATTATCGACTTATCAAGCTGCAGTAAAAGAAATATTGAAATAATCTCCTTTTCATAGTATGATCAAGTTTGAAAAACTATTTTCAATTCTATGATTGATATTAACAAAACATTTCGCAAATTTGTTATACTCAAACTAAGAATACTGCTAAAAACACCAAAATGAAACATATTTTACTTATTGTAGCACTTTTTCTACAATTCATAGCAAATGCCAATACAGATTGGATGCGCTATGCCGCAATTTCACCCGATGGAAAAACCATTGTTTTCACCCACAAAGGTGATTTATACCTGGTATCATCAGAAGGTGGTGAAGCAAAACCACTAACTTTTCACACTGCACATGATTATGAACCTGTTTGGAGTCACGACGGATCGAAAATTTGCTTTGCCAGTAACCGTTATGGTAACTTCGATCTATTCATAATTGAGGCAAAAGGCGGCGAAGCCAAAAGGCTAACGTATCACTCCAACGACGAAATTCCTTATACATTTTCGAATGATGACAAGTACATTATTTTTGGTGGAAGTCGATTAGATGACGTAAACCATAGACAATACCCCACAGGCTCTCAACCGGAACTATACAAGGTTGCTGTAAATGGAAGTTTTGTTGATCAGGTATGGACTATTCCTGCCGAAGAAGTTCAGATAAGCAAAGACGGAAGCTTTATGCTTTATCAAGACAAAAAAGGTGGAGAAAACAAATTTCGCAAACACCACACATCAGCCATTACAAGAGACATATGGAAATATGATGTAGCAAGTGGAAAACACGAAATGATTATTGATTGGAAAGGCGAAGATAGAAACCCAATTATTGCTCCAGATCAGAAAACAATATATTTCCTAAGCGAAAGAAGCGGCAATTTCAATGTACACAGCTTTCAGCTAGATAATCCTAAAGAAGTAAGTCAGGTTTCCAATTTCAAACCACACCCTGTTCGCTATTTAAGCATTTCAAAAGATGGATTACTTTGCTATACTTACAATGGGTCAATTTACACTCAGAAAAAAAATGAAGAGCCAGTAAAAATAAATATAGAAGTTCGAACTGAGCCAAAAGAAAATCGTTTTCAATTAATTGGAATCAATGGAAAAGTTACAGAGATGGCTGTTTCACCAAATGGCAAAGAAGTGGCCTATATTGTAAGAGGCGAAGTTTTTGTATCGTCTGTAAAAGGTGATATGCACAAACGGATTACAAATACAGCTGCACCCGAAAGATTTGTGAGCTTCTCTCCCGATGGCAAAAAGTTAATTTATGCCAGTGAACGAAATGCCAAATGGAGTATTTATGAAACATCTCGGGTAAATAAAGAAGAACCTTATTTCTTTGTTTCAACAATTTTGAAAGAAGAACCTATTCTTGAAAACGAAAACAACAACTATGAACCAGTCTATTCTCCTGATGGAAAAGAAATTGCATACACAGAAAATCGTCGTTTTATTAAAATTTACAATATTGAATCGAAAGAAACAAGAACAGTTTTAGGTGACTATAAGCTATTTTACATGAGCGAAGGCGACCAGTACTACAAATGGAGCCCCGACAGCAAATGGCTTTTAGTTGAGTATTCACCTGTTTTATCAAATGCAGAGGTTCTGTTAGTTCATGCTCATGAAAAAGATTCAAGCATCAATTTGACTCAAAGTGGATATGGCGATTATTCGCCAGTTTGGGCAAACGGTGGAAAACAAATCCTTTGGTTTAGCGACCGTCATGGTCTGCGCTCATATGCCAATAGTGGCTCACGCCAAATGGATGTTTACTCTATGTTTTTGACTAAAGAAGCATGGGAAAAATTCAATTTAAGTAAAGATGAATATGATTTATTAAAAGAGATTGAAAAGAAAAAGAAAAAAGAAAAAGAAAAAGACGACGACAAGAAGAAAAAGAAAAAAAAGAAAGACGAAAAAGCTGAAATTGATAGTTTACTTGTGAAGTTTGATTGGGAAGGACTATCTGACCGCAAAAAACGATTGACAATTCATTCTTCCAAATTAGGAGATGCCGTACTTTCAAAAGATGGTGAAAAGCTATACTATCTGGCACGTTTTGAGAAAAACATGAACCTATGGGAAACCAACCTCAGAACCAAAGAGACTAAAATGCTCGTAAAACTGGGTGTGCGTTATGGCAACTTGCAATGGGACAAAAA
>PKTE01000264.1 GCA_002869335.1 Salinivirgaceae bacterium
AGCACCTATTGTGATGCTAAATCTGACATGGCGCATTAATAATTACAAAAGTAAGAAGCCGGAAGGAGATATGACTAATGGTGGCGGAATGGGAGAGGAGTAAAGCCTTTTATTAATTCATGAACTGTATGTAGGTATACTTACTAATTGATTAAAGAAATATCTGAGATTTTTCGTAACTTATTTCCATGAATCAGTTTTGGTGGCATTTTCTCGATTATTTCTTTATAGTATTCCATTCGCTTGTGATCATTGTCAATCTATTTGGCTGGATATGGAAGAAAACCCGTAAACTAAATTTGATTCTGCTTACTCTAACTGGTCTTTCCTGGGGTGTATTAGGCATATTCTATGGAATGGGCTACTGTCCTTTAACGGACTGGCATTTCAGCGTACTTCATAAATTGGGTGAGTATGGGCTACCCAATTCTTACATTAAATATTTCCTTGAAAGGTTAACCGGATTGAGTTTTGATGCTGATTTAATTGATAAAGTCACATTGATATCTTTTATCGTAGCGTTGGTTTGTTCGATCGTTGTTAATTTCGTATGGGTGAAGAAAAAAAGGTAGGTCAGGCCTTCATGTATTTGTAAAATCATCGTTCTATTTGAATTTCTATATTGCTAATATTTTATTATTAGGAGTTTAGTAAATTCTTCCACCATCGCAAAAAATACCTTTTCTTATGTATGAAATATCAATTAATTATTAAATTTGCCTATATCGATCATTACATATATGTGAATTATATCAATAAATATTAATCAAATATTTTATTATGAGAACAATAATTACGTTGTTAATGGTGGCTTTTACAGCAAGCTTAATGGCTGAAGGTTACCAGGTAAATTTGCAGGGTCAAAAAAACACCGGAATGGGTCACACCGGAACCGGATTTTTATTAGGACCTTCTATTATTCATTTCAATCCGGGTGGTTTAGCCCTATATGACAAGAAAATGTCATTCAATGCCGGAGTTTCCACTATTTTCTCAAACAACATTTTTCAGGGAGCTGAAGGACTATATGAAGCTCAAACAGAGAATCCAATTGGAACACCTTTCTATTTTTACGGTTCATATAAAATTAACGATGATCTGGCTGTTGGACTTGGAGTAAATACACCTTACGGTAACAGCTTAAAATGGGAAGATGATTGGGCAGGAAGATATCTGATTAACAGTATTTCTATGCGTTCAATTCATATTCAACCCACAGTTAGTTATAAAATTAACGATTGGTTAAGCGCTGGAGTAGGTATGACAGTTGCGTTAAATTCTGTTGAGTTAAATAAAAGTATTCCTATTACAGGTCCTAACGGAGATAGTGAAATTGATTTGGAAGGTAGTACAACTACTTTCGGAGTTAATGCAGGTTTGATGTTTACCCTAACTGAGCAGCTATCTGCAGGTATAAGCTATCGCAGCCAAATGAAAGCTAAAGTAACAGGAGGAACAGCTACACTTGATGTACCTGAAGCATTAATTGCAAATGGTACTTTTCCTGATGAAACTGGTTTTTCTGCTACGCTACCTTTACCAAACAACATTAACTTTGGTGTAGCATATAAGGTAACAGAAAAATTATTAGTTGCGCTAGATATTAATTATGTACAATGGTCTGTTTATGATTCATTAGTCTTTGATTTTGAAGATAATACACCTGCTTTCCAGGATTCTCGCAATCCTAGAGAGTATTCAAATACTATGATTTACAGACTTGGTGCACAGTATGATCTAATGGATGAACTTACGTTACGTGCTGGTGCATATTATGATGCTACTCCAACCAATGATGAGTATTATACTCCTGAAACTCCTGGTGCAAACAAAATTGGACTTTCTGGTGGTGCTACAATAAGACCATTTGAGAATTTTGAGATTGACTTGTCAATGCTTTATATTCACGGTCAAAAACGCGAAGCAGAATATGTACCTGACAATTTTAAAGGAACATATTATACCAATGCATTTATTCCAGGTATTGGATTAACTTATAGCTTCTAATCACTCTTTTATTGAAATTAAAACGTAGAATTATGTTAAAAAATACAATATATTTTCTAGTATTAGCGCTGTTTGTAAGCGCATGTACACTTGAGCCGGAAGAGTTTGAAGCCAGCAAGGGTACAGCAGATTTTACCAAGACTATTTTTCTTGGTAATAGTTTAACTGCAGGATATAGCAGCGGTGAATTATATCAGTCTGCTCAAATGGAATCATTTCCTGCTATAGTAGCTCAAAGTTTAATTGATGCCGGATTTATGGAATCTTTTAAACAACCTTTAATGCCAAACGAAACAGGTTTTGGAAAACGATTAAAATTAGGGTATTCTACCGATTGTACAGGTGCAACTAGCTTGGGACCTGTTGGTTATGGTGTAGATCCCGATTTAGTAGCAGCAGGAACAAGTATTGCTGCTGATGGACCTTTCCAAAATTTGGGTGTTCCCGGAGCGCAAGTAAGCCACTTACTATACAGTGGATATGCAACCCTTAATCCTTACTTTGGACGTTTTGCATCTGCTGCAGATGCTACTATTCTTGGAGAAGCTGTAGCTCAGAATCCTACTTTTACTGTGCTGTGGATTGGTAATAACGATGTATTAGGTTATGCAACTTCAGGCGGTGTGGCTCCTATTACGCCAACAACTACTTTTGCAGGATCTCTAGATGCTATTGTTTCTACACTTGATGCTTTAGGATCAAAAGGTGTATTATGCAATATTCCTGATGTGACTTCTACTGCCTTTTTTACAACAGTTCCTTATAATCCAATTCCACTTACTAGTCAGGGTAATGTTGATGCATTGACTGCTGCTTATGCAAATTATAATACGGCTGCTGCTGCTCAAGGTCTAGATCTTATTGAATGGACTTTAGGTGCAAATGCAATGGTAATTGAAGATCCTACTAATTTTGCTGGAATGCGTCAAATTAAGCCAGGTGAGTTAGTAAGATTAGATATTCCTCAAGACTCTATTAAGTGTTATGGCTGGGGGACACAAGTTCCTGTACCAGGAGAGTATGTGTTGACATCTGATGAATTGGCTGAAATTGAAACTGCTGTTGATAATTTCAATGCTTCAATAGCTGCTGTGGCTGCAGATTATGGTTGGGCAGTTGTAGACATGAATGGAATGCTTGAAGATATTGCAAATAATGGTCGTCGTATTGAAGGTAAAACCTATACAATTGATTTTGTAACTGGTGGTGTATTTTCTTTAGATGGAATTCATTTGACAGGAAATGGAAACGCTATTGTAGCTAATGAAATTATTGAGACTATCAATACTAACTACAATGCTTCAATTCCTAAAGTAATGGTAAGTAATTATTCAGGATTGGTTTTTCCATAAGCTAATCTGAAAAATAAATTAAAAAGGCTGTTGCATTAAGCGACAGCCTTTCTTTTTGTATAATGTTTTTTAACGCTCTATTCAAATAGAACTTTCTGAATAAATTGTTCTTTATCGTGTGTTATTCTTATGAAATATAATCCTCCAGGTAGTTGAGGATCAATGAACTCATTTTCAGAATTCAATGTGTTTTTATACACAGTTACTCCTTTTGAATCCATTATTTGAAGTTCATATCCTTTAAATTTAGTTTCAACATAAAATCCACCCTTTGTAGGATTTGGATAAATTCTAATTTTCTGATTTTCGTTAGTTCCAATTCCTGTAAGATTGATGTTATATGTTACTGTACTGTCAGATGTAAGGTTAATACTTTCAGATAAGGTTTCAAAGCCTGTCTTAGTAATAATAATACTGTGAGTTCCGTTTTCAATTTCTGCAAACGAAGCTTCCCCATTAGTGTCAGATGTAGTCGTGTATGTTCCATCAATTTCTACTGTAGCATCACTAACAAATGAATCATTATTGAGTACAATTATAGTAAGGGCATGGAAAATTGCCGGTTCCAGGTTTACATCCAATTCCACATCGCTTAAAATATTAATGTTGGTACTGTATGGTAAGTAGTTTTCAGCTTCCACATTTACAGATCTATTTACGCCAGTTGGTATGCCTTCAAGTATTGCTATGCCATCTGCATTAGATTGAGCAGTGTAGGTTTCTTGTACAGTAACAGTGGCATTTTCTATGGGATTCCCACCAGAGGATACATTAACTGTAACCATGTTTCCTTCTAATGTCATTGAAATATCTATACTTAAATCTGTTTCCATTATATCCACATTACCAGTATAGTCTTCATAACCTATTCTTGATACCTCAAATTGAATATTTTGCATCCCATTAACTTCTATTGTAGCTGATCCTCCTGATGTATTTGCATATCCTCCAGTTGAAAGGTTTATTGTGGCATTGTTTAACGGATCTGTACCATCATTTACATTAAATGTAAGGTTCACTGGTTTTCCTGTTAAATGTTCGCTAATAGTCGTGTTTTCGTGGGTTAATTTTAGTGTTCCACTATTGGATAAATAATTAGTATGAGAAATATTATATGCTACATTTTCCTGTACAGCAATGTTTGTCATTGTTGCAATACCTGAAGCATCAGTTTGTATTGTTCCGTAATTTTCAACATCAATTGTAGCGTTTTCAACTGGGTTTCCATATGAGTTGGTAACCTCAAAGCTTGCGCTATATGTGGTTTCAAGATTTACATACAGGTTGAGAGTATAAATCTCATACATAGTGGCATCTGACACAACTTCAAATGTAAGGTAATCACTACCTACATCTGTTGGATTGTATGTTATTTCAAAGCTGGTACTACCTCCTCCGGAAATAAGTGTTGAAGGTTGCGTAGTAACCTCAAATTCTGCATTTGAAATGCTTATATTCTCTACATTAATCTCTAAATCGCCTGTGTTCTCAAGAGTGAAGGCAAAAACCTGAGAGTTGCCAACTGTTATTGGCGTGTAATCATAAATATTACCTCCATTTTCAATTATAAGCCCATTATTTTTAATAACTGGCCTGCTGAATTCAGTTGCATCAATTACAATATCATCAATTAACCAGTAATAATCGGTACCACCTTGATAGTTCCATTTGAATTTTACACTAGGTTGGCCTGCAAGTTCATCAGATAAGTCATTTGTATAAAGGTCTGGTGCTGATAAACTTCCAATGGTATTTCCCCACTTCGAAAGTTCTATCCAAGTGCTTCCACCATCTAGAGTATAGAAAAGAGTGGCTGTGTCATTTGAGTTTGCGGATCTAAAATAGTGTTCAAATGATAAAGAAACCTGTCCGTATGCACTAAAATCAAATTGTGCAGTTATTAAATTATCATCCTGAAGGCTGCCCGCACCATAGAATTCACTGTCGAGACTAGCAAATCCATTGGCTGCTGTTGTTGATTGAAAATTGTGATTTCCCGGGTTGTCGAATCTCCACCCTTGATCACCAGAATAGACGTCTGATTCCCAACAAGCAGGAATGAGATTTCCTCTAAAATCAGCTTCTACAGGGAAGGTATTAATTGTAGCGCAGGTTGAAGTAAAATATTTTAAACTGCCTTCTCCAGTTCCAAACTCGTTAGTCGCAAATACATTATAGAAATAACGTTTTGAATACTCCAGGTTATTTAGTTCAACTTCAATAATTCCTTCTGTTGTTGTTGGGGAACTCTCTACTGTAGTTGTATTTCCATCACCTTGTATTGGATTTTCAAATAAACTATAATAAATACCACTAGCAGAAATGGTCCCAAATGTATTATCTAATATTTCACCCTGAGTTATGATAGTGTTATCATCCATTACTGTTGCTCCGTCAGTGCTCACGGTTGGAGGGAATGCGCAATTTCCGATAAGCTGCAGATTGGTAATATAGGGCTTGTAGTTTTCGGCTGTAATGGTTAATGTTGCATTAGAATTATAATTCACAAATGCATAATAAATATCAGCAGCTCCGCTTGAGATAACACCTGTTCCTATCAGCTCACCACCTTGTACAAGCGTTACCTTTGCACCTTCAATGCTGCAATCCGTAATAGAAAATACTGATTCATCGCAGCTAATGGTTGTGTTATGTGTTGCTGAAATTAAATTTTCGTTGGGGTTTTCTGTCCAAATGCGCATGGATGGATCTCCAAAATAATGGAATAAGCGATGTGAATACTCACTAGGAGCCCAGGTTTCCTGCATACGCGTGAGTCCTTGATTTAATACATCTCCCATTGTTCGTATATTATTAGCACTGCTAGCAGGAGGATAGGCTGCTCCTCCATAGCCGAAATTTGGAGTTAATCCTGGATCACTCCAAATGGCGTCTATCATACCTGCAGAGAAACCATCGTTATATCCACTGTAGCTATAGTAAGCTGCAGCTACAACACCTACAGCTCCTCCGTTTGGATTGCGGATGAAGGCTTCGGCAAAACTATTGCCTAAAATGTATTCTCCAGTATGACAGTTAATGCTGAATACAACAGGTAAAAGATTTCCGTTGTTTAGTGCATTAACACTTGAGGTCACAAAGTATGGATTTGACCATCCTGTTCCTCCTGAATATCCGTGGTCACGATGAAAAACAAAGAAGCGACCATCTTCAATGGCGTTCTTTATGTTGGTTGAATTACCATCCCAGGCAAATCCATTTGATCGTAATAATTCAGATGGGATTGCTTGCCCGTCCGAGTAATATCCATCATTGTAATTAGTTGGCGTATTTGCTTGATCGGTATAATAGATTCTATCGGTTGTGTAACCCTGATTGATTGTGTAACCTCTAATATCTTCGCTTGTGTGGCAAAATCGTCTTGCTGCATATCCGTCTGGAGCTTCATTATCAGCTACATCCTGAAATTGAGCACATGCTAAACCGTTGTTGTAAAAATCAGCATCTGTAATAGGGTTTCTTTCATAATTAACCGTTTTGAGCACTACAGTCATAGCCTGATCTGGGTTGCCTACGGCTATGCGTCCAAAGGCCATGTCGGCTCGGAAATCACTGTAACCATCCATACATGCATAATATAAATCTGTGGCATAAATACCACTTCCATCTGGCGCTGTAAATGTTTCTCCTGGGACTCCATACATGCCATCGTGGTCTCCTATAATCACAAAGTAGTCGGGTTTTACAGTCCATGCATCGTATCTGGAATGAATAGCATCTTTTACTTGGGCTGCAGTCCAGGCTGATTGACTTACAATTTCTACTGTATAGCCCATTTGTCGTTTCCAGCTTGCTAGCGTGTCGGCAGCTGCTAGATGACCATCATGCGTGATGATAATATAGTTTTTACCATCTGTTTTTGTTGGGTTTGTGATTCCTTTTGGAACTATGTTTTTATTTATAATTTCATTTTTAAGAAGCTTTGTGAAATGACTAGTATGGTTTGAGCTTAGCTCACTTAATGATTGCTCTTCGCCATTGAATTGTATGTCGTAATCCAATTCCGAGAATACTCTGATTTTTCCGGTTACAGGATTATATTGTACGGGGTTAATTTGTATCAATGCTATTGGGAATCCTCTTCTATACTGAATGGAATGAATGCTGATAGGAGAAGCCGGATACCATGAATCTGTACTATAGATTTTTTCATCTTTTTGCCATTTGGGTGGTTCTGCATCATAAGTGTCTTTGGCTGGCTCTAATGCTGGATAAATATTAAAACCATCAAGCTCTGTGTATGTACTTTGAGTAACTTTTATTTGAGGTTTTGACATTTTAGGCATCAAGATTTGCTCAATAGTCATAGGCAATGCCGGGTGACCAGGGTTGGCCATTTTTCCAAATCCATTTACATGAATAAATTGATAGACTTCATCTTTGTGTGTTTGGGTCGCAATTTTTCCACCTTTAATGGTGAAATGTGCATCGAAATGTGATGCGTCAGTAGCTGTTATTTGACGCTGAGGTAGCTCGTAAGCACTAGATTTAGATGTTCTCTCTCCTGATTCAAAATTAATGTATTGTTGCGCATTAGAAAATAGCGTAATGCTTGCAAAAAGTGAAATAAGTAAAAGTTTCATATCAAACGGGTTATGTGTGTAAGCTAATGAAATGTTAAAAATATAAAAAAATTGAAAACGTCATAATTTTGGTGTAGATTAGAATAAAAATGTACTATAACGGACAACGCAATCGGGATTTTTATTGTTATTTTAACATTTATTGTTTTGTTTATTCCATGTAATTATTTGGCGAATGAAGTTTTTTTTATCTACACTGTTATTTATTAGTTTTATTACCATTGGTTTTGCTCAAAAATATTCCACTGAAAATAATAGAGCAATTAAATTCTTTCAAGCAGCGACGCAAGCATACCAATATACTGAATATGATAAGAGCCTTGAATACGTAAATGAAGCCATCAGTAAAGATGAATCCTTTATTGAAGCTTATCTGTTTAAGGCTCAGGTTTTGAATGTGTTAGATAGGCCCAAGGAGGAGGCTGATACATATAAGAAGGCCATTAAAGTAAATGATACCTTTTTTAAGTATACTTATATCAATAGTGCTAAAGCCCATTTTAGAGCTGGAGAATATGATATCGCCACGTTACATGCACAAAACTTTTTGAGCGTTCCGGAGCTGAAAGCTTCTGATATTGAAAGTGCTAAACGAATGATAAAACAAGTTAATTTTGCTAAAAAAAGTATTGCAAATCCTATTGATATTGATCCCCATCCGTTAAATGAGTATATAAATGGTGTTGGAGATGTATATTGGCCTTCGATGACAGTTGATAATAGTATGTTTTATTTTACGGCAAAATTACCTCTGCAGGGAGCGGGTTTTCAAGAAGATATTTTTACCTGTATGGTGCGTAACGACTCTTTTGGAAAGCCTTTTCGTTTAAATAGCGAAGTGCTTTCACGCAGTAACGAAGGAGCCTCTTTTATCTCTCCTGATGGGCGTTTCCTATTGTATACCGGTTGCCGTATGAGAGATGGATTCGGAAGCTGTGATTTATATATTTCACAAAAAAAAGATGGAAAGTGGGAGCGGGGAATAAACCTTGGAGGAACTGTAAATTCAAATGCGTGGGATAGTCGACCAGTTATTTCATCTGACGGCAATACGCTATATTTTAGTAGTAACCGCAAAGGTGGTAAGGGTAGATCAGATATTTATTTGTGTCGTAAAATTGGCGAAACAGATAATGGTTATCCTAAATGGAGTAAGCCTGTTAATTTGGGTGATTCTGTAAATACCAAAGGCGATGAGTTTGCGCCATTTATACATGCCGACAATAAGACTTTGTATTTCTCATCAGATTACCATTTAGGTATGGGTGGACAGGATATTTTTATGGTTAAGAAACTAGGTGAAAACCAGTGGAGTAAACCCCATAATTTGGGTTATCCAATTAATAAAAATACAGACGAGATAGGCTTGTTTATTGACGCGCCTGGTGATTTTGCCTATTATGCAACTGATGATACAGACACCAAGCGAAGCATCTACAGATTTGCCGTACCACCTGAGATTAAACATGAGTACGTTACATACGTTAAGGTTTTTGTACGCGATAAAGAGTCTTTCCGACCTTTAAGCGCTATTGTTAACTTGTTTGATGTAACTACGGGTGAAACAATCGTGGATATAAAAGCTGAAGGATCTGACGGAAGTGCGCTTGTAAGCTTGCCTGCCAATAAAAAGTATGGCCTAATGATCGAGAAGAAAGGATATTTATTTTACTCCGATCATTTTGATTTGATACAAAAAAACGAGAACTTTGTTAAAGAACTAAAGATTGATTTACAGCCAATAGAGCAGGGTCAAACAGTTGTTTTAAACAACGTGTTTTTTAAATTCAACTCATATGAGCTTAGCGATGAATCATTAGCAGAGTTGTTTCGATTACAGCGTTTTTTGGAACAAAACAATAAGCTGCATGTTGAAATAGCAGGACATACAGATAATCAGGGTGATAAGGCATATAATCAGCAATTATCTGAACAGAGAGCCAAAGCTGTATATGATTATTTGATAAATAAAGGTATTCAGGCAGCTCGATTAACATATAAAGGTTACGGAATGGAGAACCCTGTAGCAGATAATGGATCAAAAGAAGGAAGAGCAAAAAATCGACGTACCGAAATGACAGTGACTAAATTAGATTAGCGTATGAAGCATTTTTATTTGAAATCGATAATATTTCTGCTGATTCTTTTCAGTTTTCAGAAATGTTCGCAATCTCAGGAGCTGGATATTACTCAGTTAGATAAAGATTTTGCGAACGCAATTGAGTTGTATAAAGTTCCCGGAATGTCTGTTTCTATTGTTACTGCTGATAAAGTGCTGTTGCAAAAGGGATATGGCGTTTTAAGTATTGAAAATAGCAGGGCCGTTGATGAAAATACGGTTTTTGGTATTGCTTCACTGACCAAAACCTTTACTAGTGCATTAGTCGCTAATGCCGTTAAAAGTGAAAAGCTAACCTATCAATCTAAAATCAAAGACCTTTATCCTGGGTTTAAACTATATGATTCTTATGTTACAAATGAAATAACACTGGCCGATGCGCTATCGCATAGATCCGGACTCACTAATTTTAGTGGTGATTTGATTTGGTATGGTAGCAATGTCAAAGATTCTTTGATCATAAGCAGGCTTCGATATTTACATCCGCAATATGGCTTCAGAACCCATTACGGCTATTCAAATATCTTTTATCAACTTGTGGGTAATATTCTCGAGAAGACTTACAATCGCAAGTATGAATTTCTTGTAGATAGCATAATAACTGCTCCTTTAGGGATGAGTCGGACTATTGTGAAATATGAAAAAGCAATGACAGAGGCTAACCTTGCAGTTCCTCATTTAGAAAAGGAAGATGAATTGATTATTCAACCCTATTTATCATGGAATAATATGAATGCTGCTGGCGGTATTTTTTCTACTGCCAAAGATATGAGTACGTATATTCAAATGTGGATTAACAAGGGAATATCAGGGGATAAACATATCATAGATGGTGATTTGGTGAAGGAGATTTGGAAGCAAAAAACACCGGCCAGTCTTTCATGGGTTGAAACATATCTTAATTCGCCGGTTAACTTCAGAAGTTGGGGAATGGGATGGGCAATGATGGATTATGACGGTTACAAAGTGCTGCACCATAGTGGAGGACTAGATGGGATGGTTTGTCATATGGTAATTGTGCCCGATAAAAAACTGGGTGCTGTTTTCCTTACCAATAAAACAACCGCCTTACCAACAGTATTGATGTATCATTTATTAGATCAAACCATAGGTAAAGGAGATAAAAACTACATTGCTGCAGCTTATGAATTAATGCAAAAATTTAAACCTCATGAAACTGAGCATGCTAAAATGTACGCTGCACCTGATGATCTAAAGCCTGACTTTTTTGTAGGGGATTATTATGATTCTCTCATTGGAAAGGTAGAGATAAGAAAAGCTAAAAATAAATATCAGTTAGATTGGACGGAGTCAACTATTTTTAAAGGTGAACTGTTCCAAACAGAGATGCTTACCTTTGAGTTGGATTGGCCACTTGTGCCTTCATTACCAAGAGGTAAAGTGATATTTGATGTGGATGGTACAGGCCAGGTTAAAGGTTTTAAAATAGAGTTGCCAAATCCGGATTTACATTTTGATGAATTATATTTTTCACGCATTAATGAATGACAGAACAGGTTTTTACATTTGAAAAACTGGGAATAACATCCAAAGATTGGGATTTTAAGTATACTGACAATAATTGTGGATACAGTTTTTCCACACCTTCTGATGGTATATTATTGCTTAAATCAATAGGAAAGATGCGTCCTAATGTTGTAAAAAAACAACTGCATTTTATTGAAAACTATCATATTCAATTAAATAGTCAAATTGCCAATTATAAGTCTGTACTTGTTTGGGATGTGAGTGAAGTTTATAATATTTTTTCACTTAATCTGATATGCAAAGAGCTTGGTAAACTAAGTGTTGATGTAACACTGATTATTCCGGGTAAGCTTTCATTTAAACTATTTCTATCATATTGGACGCGAAATACTGATGTATTTGTAAACCTTTTACCTGATAACTTAAATGATGCCCTTGCTTTTGCACGAAGAATAAAATCACCTCAAGAAGGTCAGGATATTTTCAAAGGAAAGTTTGCTGAATATTGGAGTATAGATAAAAAAACAAAGAAAATAGGGAGACGTGTTTATCGTTATCTCGAATTACCAGAATGGCAGTACGCAAACGAAGATGAAACCTTTAATGTGAGGGTTGCCTTTTTTGATAATAGAGCCATTCTTTATGAAATGAATGGTAGGATTGGAGCTCTTGAGGTGCAAACTATGCAGCAAAAAGTAGTTACTATCAGTAATCAACTTGAAATAGACTTAAAAAAAATAGGTTTTTATGTGATATTCGATACGCGTAAAGTTAGTGCTCTTGATCCTAAAGCACGTAAATTAATGCGTAAAATGGAGCAACACCAACACCATTTGTCAAATGGGGTAGTGGTTTTAGCAAACCCCTTGGTAAAATATTTACTGAGGTTTAGAAGAAGCTTACATCCTGAAAGGTATGATCATTGGAGAACAGCCAAGAGTATCTCAGATGCATTTTCATTAATTGAATTAAAAAAAATTAATGATGTCGATCTTAAATTCTTTCCCAATATAAAAGCACAACCAGCCAGTGATTATGACGAACTGCTAAAGCAGTTTAAAAGTTTGCAGGCTGATTTCAATGTGCTTTCAAATAATTACAAAAAATCAATGTTTAACGTCAGAAAGGTTTTGTCATATGTAAATGCTGGCGATTTTTTAATGACGCCTTTCAGACCCAAGTACGACGATGAAACTATTGAAGGGGAGGTATATAATTCTTTTGCCATTTTGCACAATGATTTAAAAAGGAATAGAAGTTATAATGTGCCAGGCAATGTTGAAATTGGGGCTGGCTATAGTAACATAGAATATATATTGAAGAATATTTCTGTGCCGGCATTTGTCTACAGTAACAAGAAAATCTTATTTGTAAACAGCCTGCTGGCTGATTTACTTGGTGCAAATATTAATGATCTAAAAGATCAGCCTCTGGGTAGTTTTGTACATACATATGAGTTAAATAGAATTGAGAGATATTTTGAGGAAGTTTCTTCAAATACATCTTTTGAATGTGATATTTATAATGGTCAAAATAGAACTATTACAGTTACTATGTCTTCGGAGTTTTTGCTTATTGATGGTATTTATGCTCAATTGATTTTTATTGAAACCAAAGCAAAATCTATTAATGATAGGCGTCATAAAACAATGCATAATAAAGTTGCAACCGATCAAAAGGCAACTGCAAATACGCTTAATAGAACAACAGCAGGAGTCATTAACTTTTACCTGGTAAATTTGAAAACTATTAACAACAAATTATTAAATCAATATATTTCACCTGAAAGTTATAATCCTCATGAAGGAGCTCGTGTATTGACCTATTTGTCAGGTTATGTGCAAAAGATATTTGAAGGAGCCACATTTTATCAAACTGATCCTAATAGTATACAGCTTTTTTCATTTAGGGAATCTATCGAAGGCATTGCAATTATTTTTAGCGATTATATAAAGCTCACTAAGCCTTACCTTAAATTTAACCTTACCGGCAATATTCCTTCGCAGAGTATTGGTACGCCATTGCAGTCTTTTTGGCTCGAAGCATTGTTGATAAGGATTTTACATTTGTTGACAGATGTGTCCGAAGGACAGTATATTGATTTGAGTTGTCGGCAAAAAGACGATAATAATATAGAAATTGAAATATCTGATGATGGAGCAAATTTGAATTTATTCTCTTTGGATAAGGTTGTAGATTCAAACAAAGGAGCAC
>PKTE01000215.1 GCA_002869335.1 Salinivirgaceae bacterium
AAAAATTCAAGATAAGCGAAGAGGCGGATATGTTTTTATCAAGGGAATTGATGAACAAAAAAAAGAGGAGTATATTGAAGGTTCCCTTATTGAACTTAAAAAACAAATCATAAAACTAAAAGACACTCACTCTGTAGAGGATATTTGTATTTTAGTGAGAACCAATAAAGAATTGAACGCTGTTTCGGAGTTTTTAATCAATGAAACAAATTATGAAGTAGTATCCTCCGGAGCCTTGACGCTTGCAAGTTCTGATATGCTTCAAATAATAATGGCGGTGATTAGGCACTTGAACACACCCAGCGACCTGTACATCAAAACAATAGCTTATTTACTTTTCAAATCCAACAATAAAAAAGATGATCTTCACACGCTATTTAAAACAGATACAGACACTTATCTACCAGATAATTTTACAGAAACACTTGAAAATTTAAAACAAAAGTCAGGAATTGAAATTATAAAAGAGTTAGTCAGCGAGTTTAAACTAATGGATTTCTTTCCAAATCAGGAAGTATTCATTTCCCGCTTTTATAATGAACTAAAACATCTGATTTTCGATAAGGGAAGCAATCTGGAAACTATTATAAACTGGTGGGAAACCAAAGGTGAAAGTATCAATATTGAACTATCAGAAGCAACATCCTCAGGCATCAAAGTGATGACCATACATAAAAGTAAAGGGCTTCAATTTAAACACGTAATTTTACCTTTTGCTCAATGGGCGCCTAAAAACCAGCAAGATACCCAATGGTTGCCGGGAAGTGCATTTACATTTGAAGAAACCAATGACGGACTATTTCCTGTAAATCTAAATAAGTCACATCTTATCTGTAATGAGCTTTCAAAATACTATGAAGAAGAAAAATTTGCTTCTCTGATTGATCTTATCAATGTGCTTTATGTGGCTACAACAAGAGCTGAAGATGGATTGCATATTTTTTACCATAAAAGCCCACATTCAAAAAATGACATATCAAATTACATTAAAGAAATTCTCATAAATGAAAATGAACTAAAGGATATTCTCAAAAGTATTGAAGATGATTGTTATGAGCTTGGTGAAATTCCAAATCCTGATATGACTAAAAAAAGTGAATTAGAGAAAATTCAAATAACATTTTCTGCAAAAAACAATATTGCCGTTAAATCAACAATACAGAGTATATACAAAACAGATTCATACGAAAACTATGCTATAGCAAAAGGTTCTTTCTGGCATAAAATATTTGAGCGCATCGAAAATCAATCTGATATACGATCAGCCGTTATTAAGCAGCATGATCTTGGCAATATTAGTGCACCACAAGCCGAGATACTCATTCAACAGATTAAAGAATGGCTAAAGCAACCAGAAATATCCAAATGGTTTAGTGGCGATATTAAAGTCATCAATGAGGCTGACATAATTATACCACACAAAAGCTCAAAAAGACCTGACAGAATAGTAATTCATAATAATGGAACTGATATCATCGATTATAAATTTGGGCAAAAACAATCAGACCAGTACATTCAGCAGGTTAATGAGTATTGTTCACTTTTCAAAGAAATGGGCTACAATAATGTTAAAGGTTATTTATGGTATCCCCTACTTAATAAAATAGTACCTACTAATAATTAGTAAAAAACATTACTACAAAACAATTAAACTCTTCAACTCATTCTTATTAAATCTTTTGAATAAAGCTGTTTATTAAAAGAATAATTATTAAATTCAAGAATTAAATTCCTGGCATGCAAAAGGAAAAAATCAGGACAAACTTAGATATTGATTTAAAGACAATTGCATCATTCTTCGATGAGGATATTATCATTCTCTGCAAGAATATGTCAGTTGCTTATCTGAATAATTCTGCAAAAAAAAATCTAAACATTAAGCAATATAAACAGAATGAAACTCACTGTAGTGAAGTATTCAAAAACTTTTGTTTAGAATGTAATGCATGCAGGCTTGAATCTTTAAATTCAGATTCAAAAACAAACATTTCATTTACATTTGATGAAACTTATGACTATGTTATAACTGCCCAATATATCCCAGTAAAACTATTTGAAAAGGAGTACATACTGTGTAAAGGAAAAAAGGTTTTAAAATCGAATAAACCAGTGTCCAACAAGCCATCAAAAGCATGGAATTTAAAAATTGATGTGGAACATAAAATTCTGGAATCAGATGAAAACTGCTTTCCATTCATTTCAACAAAAAAAGAGGAATTACTTAAAAATGAACAACTTTTTACCTCATTTATAAAAAAAAGCTACATTCCATCATTTGAGAGATTACATCAAAAAGTAATAGATTCTGGAAGATTCGGTGAAACATTAAGTGTAATCAAGAATAACGAATCGGAACTTCGTGTTGTTCTTAAGTTAACGCCTAACGATAAAAATAATTTCACCAATTGTACGATTGAAGTTATTCCCTTTCTTAAGGATAAAGAAGACGAGATTACTCAATTCGAAAACCTGCGCTTACAGGACTACCTATACACGATTGCAGATGATTTTGCCCGTGCAGATAACCACACAAGTGGCTATAAGCAAATGACAGCCCAAATAAATGAAGTTTTAACTACTAATCTGTGTGGTATAATACACTTTAAAAGCAAAAATGCTCTCTTTGTTAATGCTGCATTGGTCAACGACACTTATTATATTAATGCAGAACCAGATATCTCTGATGCTGATATTATTCCATATTTTACCAGGCAACTTATAATAAATGACGAAATTAAAATTGCCAATGTCAATAAATCTAAAGTTATTTATAAAGACGAACTCCTTAAAACTGGGATACATGCGTTTTATGCTTTGCCTCTCAAACATAACTTGCGACTAGTTGGAGTCATTATTTTAGGTTTTCCGAAAATTACCCATTGGAAAAATAATTACATTGAATTTATTAAAACCATAGGTTCAATTGTATTAAATAACTTAATGCAAGATGAAATAAGTGAAAAACTAAAAAGAGTAAATGACAATTTCCTTAATATATTTGAAAGTAGTTCTGATGCTGTATTCATTGTAAAACTTGATGGTAAAATAATTGAGGTAAACAGAGCTGCTGAGACACTTACAGGTTATAGTAAAAAAGAACTCACAGGTAAAAATGTATCTGACATATCAAAATCTGAAAATTTAAATTTGACGCAGATTCCATTTGAAATGATACAATCCCACCAGATGATTTTTGGAACTGAGGTGATAAATCTGAATGGAGAATCAATCCCGGTTGAAACACGTGAAAAGATGATTCGATTTCAGGATAAATTATCTATTCTTATAATTGCCAGGGATGTAAGACACCGTCGTGAAATAAGTAAGATGATGGTACAAACCATCTCTGAAACTGAAGATAAAGAGCGACAGCGAATTGCTGAAGGACTGCATGATGACGTAGGGCCGCTTTTAAGCACCTTACGAATATATATTGACTTGCTAAAAAGCGAAGAACTTAGCGAGGACGAAATAGATGAATATGCCATAAAGATGAATGAAATTATTCACATGGCCATTGAAACAGTAAGAGAAGTATCACGTAATCTAATGCCCGGAGTACTAAATGATTTTGGATTAATAGAGGCATTAAATGATTTTTGTTCAAAAATAAATAAAACGGGAGTTATCAGAATTAATTTTGATTATGATGCAAAACATTATAATTTAGGCAATTCAATTCGCAATGTTATTTACACAGTCATAAAAGAGCTTATAAACAATTCGATTAAGCACGCTGATGCCAGTGAGATTTTGCTTTCATTGAAAAAAAAGCAATCAAATCTTATTATTACATTACAAGACAATGGAATTGGTTTTGAAATGGAAAAAGTGATAAACCAAAATAAAAGCGGTCTAGGCATTAAAAACCTATTAAGTAAGGTTAACGCAATATCCGGAGAAATAGAACTACTTGACAATAAGGGGTTTGGAATTAAAATAAAGGTACCATTACAATAAAAGAAAACATACTGCCATGAATATTTTACAAGCATTTATAGTTGATGATCATGCAATTTTCAGACAAGGGCTCACGCTTATGCTCAATAAGATTAATAACATAAAAGTTATTGGTGAAGCTGAAAATGGAAGAGAATTTATTGAAAGCCTGGAAAAATATAACCCGGATCTAATCTTTCTAGATATTAAAATGCCGGAAATGGATGGTATTGAAGCGGCAAAAGAAGCCTTCAAACTAAAACCATCATTAAAGATTATTGTAATGACAATGTTTGAAGAACCTGCCTATTTCAACAAAATGGTTGATTTAGGTGTCCAGGGCTTTTTACTTAAAAATGCTGAAATGATGGAAATACGCAAAGCAATTACACGAGTAATTGAAGGTGACACGTATTTCTCTGAATATCTTCTTAAGAAAATTAAGGAAGAAGGAATGACCGATGAAGAAAAGGTTAGTATTAAATTCTCCAAGCGAGAAAAAGAAGTGCTAGACCAACTTTGCATGGGATTATCAAATCAGGAAATTGCAGAAAAACTATTTATAAGCCCTAGAACAGTAGATGGACATAGAGCAAATTTATTAAGCAAAACAAATTCAAAAAATACTGTAAGTCTAGTTCTGTTTGCCGTAAAAAATAATTTAGTTGAATTATAACCGACTCATTATACGAAGAGGTACAATTATTGCGTTACCAATCTGAAAGGGATAGAAAAATGAACAGGGAAAAAATCCTCATTGTCGATGATGCCGATAATAATTTATTATTACTCCACGATCTACTCAGCGAGCTAAATTACGATGTGCACATCGCTAATAATCATAATGAAGCACTCAAGATAATTGATGAACAAAAGCCTGACTTAGCATTATTAGATATCATGATGCCTGAAGTTGATGGTTTTGACTTATTTGAAAGAATAAAAAAAATAAACCCTGATATTAAGGCTATATTCATTACAGCCAAATCAAGCGAAGAAGATAGAAAAAGGGCTTTTAGCATGGGTGCCTTAGACTTTATTGTTAAACCTGTTAACATAATGAATGTTATAGATAGTGTAGAAAAGGCACTAAACTAAACACTTTAGAAATCGTTGAATCAATTATTCAATTTTATTTCAAGCAAACTTTAGGAGTGTAAATAAAAAATAACCTATAAGTTCAACATGGCTATATTCCTTTTATAAGGTAGTAATACGTACTTTAACCTCATAATTGCTACAAACATCGGTCACACAAAAGACTCAACATCCTATTAAACAAACATTTAATCACATTTTCACATAAAATTCTGACTTTATAATCGGGCATTTTTACGGTTTTAATCCCTTATGCTTAATGCTAATTTTATTACAAATTAAATCCTTATAAAATACTAAATTATGAACTGGAAAAATATACGAATAGGTGGTAAGCTTGGAATCGGCTTCGGCTTATTAATTGTTATTGCGGTGGCTTTAGGCATTATGGCTGTAATAAACATGACTACTATCAAAACAGAAACTAACTATTTAGCTGATGAGTATTTGTCTGAAATGGAAATAGCAAATAATGTAGAAAGAAGCTTTCTTGCTGCAATATTTGAGCTTCGTGCATATAATTACACAATGGAGGATGAGTTTATTAATAAGGGAAGAAAACTTTTAACAGAAACTAAATCATATCTTTCTGATGCTTTTGCTCTTGCAGACAGAGCCCATAGATTAACCACACTTAAAGGCCTAGCACAAGGAGTAGATGAAAACTTAAAAAAATATGAAGATTTACTAAATCAAACTGAGGAAGTAATTCATGAAATGGAGGCTGACCGAGAGAAAATGGATGCTGCAGCTGGTCAATACATGAAAAATTGTGCAGAATACCTCGACGACCAAAATAGGGCTATGAAAAGAGAAATTAATAGCAATAACACGAATTTAGCGAGACTTGAAAAAATAACCCTCATAAACAATATTGTTGATGCCGGTAACAATATACGTGTAGCCAATTTTAAGGCACAAGCTGAAAGAGATCCAGTTATGCTTAAAAATGCCGTGGCTGAATTTGATAAAACATTTAGCTATTTTAATGAAATTCGAAAATATACTATAGTTGAAGCAGATTTAGAAGCCATTGATAATATTGAAGAGGCGGGTAAAGAATATATGGCAGCGATAAATGATTATTTATTGAACTACAATAAAATGATCGCTATAGGTGCAGAAAGAGTTCCTGTTTCAGCAGTTGTCACAGAGAATGCTAAAAAAACAGCTTTAGCAGCAGTTGCAGGGACAAACGCAATTGCAAATGACGCCGTTAATATCATCAATACCTCTAATGAAATAATGATTATAGGATTAATATTTGCGATGGTACTTGGTATCATATTAGCTTTAATTATTACTCGTTCTATTACGCAAGGTCTAAATAAGGGAGTCTTATTTGCACAGACTATTGCCAAAGGAGATCTAACTGTGGAAATTGAAGATAAATTCCTAAATCAAAAAGATGAAATTGGAATTCTGGCCAATGCATTGCAAGCCATGGCTGACAAATTAAGCCAGATTGTTGAAGATATTGTTGAAGGAGCAGAAAATATTGCATCTGCCAGTCAAGAGTTGAGTTCTACATCGCAACAAATGTCTCAAGGTTCATCTGAACAAGCATCTTCAGCAGAAGAAGTTTCATCTTCAATGGAAGAAATGGCTTCAAATATTCAGCAAAATACTGATAACGCAAAACAGACAGAAAAAATATCACTCAAAGCATCAGACGACATTGCACAAGGTAATACAGCTGTAAACCAAACAGTTGATTCAATGAAAAACATTGCAGATAAAATTACCATTATTAGCGAAATTGCTCGTCAAACAAATATTCTTGCATTAAATGCAGCTGTAGAAGCTGCCCGTGCAGGAGAACATGGAAAAGGATTTGCTGTAGTTGCAGACGAGGTAAGAAAACTTGCTGCTCGTAGCCAGGAATCAGCCGCAGAAATTGACGAAACCTCCAAAAACAGTGTATCAATAGCAGAAAACTCAGGAAAATTATTAGCTGAAATTGTACCAGATATTCAAAAAACCGCCAAGCTTGTACAGGAAATTGCTGCTGCAAGTGCTGAGCAATCATCTGGAGCAGATCAGGTTAACAGTGCAATACAGCAATTGAACCAGGTAACACAACAAAATGCTGCTGCTGCTGAAGAGATGGCAACAAGTTCAGAAGAGTTGGCTAGTCAGGCTGATCAAATGCGTGATACTATGGCATTCTTTAAAATTAATAATACCAGGAAAAAAAATAAAGTAGTAAAAACAAGCAGCCCAAAAGCTAAAGTTCAGCATGCTGCTCCAACAGTTAAACATACACCTACTCATACTGCAAGTAGTTCAATGGGTGTAGATATCAAAATGGACGATACAAGCGACAGTGAATTCGAAAATTTCTAGACAAAAATAAGGAAGCGCCTTTTTATTAGACGCTTCCTATAATTCTTATTTTTATTATACATGGCACATATCAAAAAAATACTAATCGTAGATGATTCATTTAACAACCTTCTTTTACTGGAAGATTTATTGACTGAAATGAGTTATCACGTTATATCTGCTCACAATGGTATTGAAGCTATGGAAAAAATAGAATCTGAAAACCCGGACCTTATTCTTTTAGATGTTATGATGCCTAAAATGGGTGGCTTTGAAATGATGGAAAAAATGAATGAGGCACAAATTAAAATACCAGTTATAATAATTACTGCCAAAAGTACAGAGGAAGAAAAACACAAAGCATTGTCATTAGGTGCTGCAGATTTTATTGCAAAACCGGTAATAATTACAGAAATTCTTGAAAAAATTGAGGAAATATTTTTAAAATAAGATTTAATAAACAATTTCGAACAAGGCGACCAATATGGTCGCCTTTTTTGCGTCAGCATAACGACCTGAAATACAAGTATTTACACATATAAATCAAGTATACTATTAACATCTATACAGATTTAGTTGAAAACATGATATTTTTCATAAGAATTAATTACCAAAATTTATAGATTTGTAGACATTTTTAAATAAACTACATAAAAATAATAAAGTTATGCCTAAAGGATTTTTCAATGTACCCTACCCAAAGAACGAGCCAATAAAAGATTATGCTCCGGGTTCTAAAGAAAGAGCTGAACTTCAAAAAGCTATCGAAGAAATGCGTTCTAAGGAAGTAGACGCAGCAATGATTATAGATGGTAAAGAAGTTAGAAGCGGTAATACTGTTGAAATGCATCCCCCACATGATATTCACCATAAACTAGGTGTTTATCATAAAGGTTCTGCTGATCATTTAAACCAGGCAATTGAAGCAGCAATGAATGCTAAGCCAGCATGGGAAGACCTTTCATGGGAGCATAGAGCATCTATCTTTTTAAGAGCTGCTGAATTATTAGCAGGTCCTTATCGTGCAAAAATTAATGCTGCCACAATGATTGGCCAGTCGAAAAATGCTTTTCAGGCAGAAATTGACTCAGCATGTGAACTTATTGATTTCTTAAGATTCAATGTGTATTACATGACTGAAATCTATAAAGAACAACCAGAATCTTCAAAAGGAATTTGGAATCGTCTTGAGTGGCGTCCATTAGAAGGATTCATTTTCGCATTAACTCCATTTAACTTTACAGCCATTGCAGGTAACTTACCTACATCGCCTGCTATGATGGGAAATACTGTAGTTTGGAAACCATCAAACACTCAAATTTATGCAGCTCGCGTATTGATGGAAGTATTCCAAAAAGCAGGTCTACCAGATGGTGTTATTAACCTTGTATACGTATCTGGTCCTGTAGCTGGTGAAGTATTATTCCAGCACCCAGATTTTGCAGGTATTCACTTTACAGGTTCAACTGAGGTATTCCAGAACATTTGGAAAAGTATTGGAACTAACATCCACAAATTTAAGGCTTACCCACGCATAGTAGGAGAAACAGGTGGAAAAGACTTTGTAATGGCACACCCAACAGCTGATGTACCTTCATTAATAACTGCACTTACTCGTGGAGCATTTGAATATCAAGGACAAAAGTGTTCAGCTGCATCTCGCGCATACATTCCAAAGAGTTTATGGCCAGCAGTAAAAGAAGGCATGAAGCGCGATATTGAGTCAATAAAAGTTGGACCAACAGAAGACTTCGGAAATTTCTTTAACGCTGTTATTGATAAAACTTCATTCACCAAATTATCAGCTGCTATTGATAAGATCAAAGAGGACAAAGATGCAGACATAGTAATTGGTGGAGAATATGATATGAGCAAAGGATATTTCATTTACCCAACTGTAGCTCAAGCACATGACCCACATTACTGGACAATGGAAGAAGAGTTGTTTGGACCAATCCTTACCGTTTATGTATACGACGATGAAAAATATGAGGAAACACTTGACATCCTTGACTCAACATCAATGTATGCGCTTACTGGAGCTATCTTTGCAGAGGATCGTTACGTAATTGACAAAACTGCAAGACGTTTGCGCAATTGTGCTGGTAACTTCTACATTAATGACAAACCAACCGGAGCTGTTGTAGGACAGCAACCATTTGGTGGAGCTCGCGGATCAGGTACAAACGATAAAGCAGGTGCAAAAATTAACTTATTGCGCTGGGTTTCTCCACGTACAATCAAAGAAACATTTGTACCTCCAACAGACTATCGTTATCCTTTCTTAGGAGAAGAATAATTATTAAACCAAATAGCCCGGCATATAATGTCGGGCTTTCATAAAAACAATCACTATGGATTCTAAAATGAAAAAGGTACTTGAGAACCTTGGCATCGGTGAAGTTAACATGGGAGTTAGCACCGGAACCGAGTGGATCGATACTGAAGGAAAACTAACTACGTCTACTACCCCAATTGACGATTCAATATTAGGAAAAGTTAAAAATGCTGAGCTTAAAGATTACGAAAATGTAATTACTAAAGCTCAAGAAGCATTTAAAAAATGGCGTGAAGTGCCTGCTCCTGTTCGTGGAGAAATTGTAAGAAAAATAGGAAATGCTTTACGTGATAAAAAAGAAGACCTTGGAATGCTTGTAAGCATGGAAATGGGTAAAAGCTACCAGGAAGGTCTTGGAGAAGTACAGGAAATGATTGACATTGCTGACCTTGCTGTTGGCCAATCTCGTCAATTATTTGGTTATACAATGCAAAGTGAACGTCCAAATCACCGATTAATGGATCACTATCATCCATACGGAATTGTTGGAGTTGTAACTGCATTTAACTTTCCTGTAGCAGTATATGCATGGAACACAATGCTTGCTGCAATTTGCGGTGATGTTGTTATTTGGAAACCATCATCAAAAACTCCTCTTACAGCTATTGCAACGCAAAAGATTGTTGCTGAAGTTATTAAAGACGAGCCAGAAGTACCAGAAGGAGTTTTCAACCTTGTAGTTGGTCGCTCTTCTGTTATGGGAGATAACTTTATTGAAGATAAGCGTGTACCACTTATTTCTGTTACAGGATCAACACGTGTTGGTCGTCGCGTAGCTGAAAAAGTTGGAAAACGTTTAGGAAATACTATTCTTGAATTAGGTGGAAACAATGCTATTATTTTAACTCCAAGTGCAAACCTTGAAATGGCTATCCCAGCCATTGTATTTGGTGCTGTAGGAACTGCAGGTCAGCGTTGTACATCAACTCGCCGTGTAATTGTTCAGGAAGGCATTTACGAAGATGTAAAAAAACGTTTGATCAATGCTTACGAGCAAGTGTCTAAGAAAATTGGTAATCCATTAGATGAAAAAAATCTTGTTGGACCACTTATTGACACAGATGCGACTGAATTATTTACATCAGCTTTAGCTAAAGTAAAAGAAGAAGGTGGTAAAGTATTATTTGGTGGTGAAGTCCTTTCAGGGCCTGGTTACGAAACCGGAACTTATGTAGTACCAGCTATTTGCGAAGCAGAAAACCATTTCGAAATTGTACAGGAAGAAACCTTCGCACCTATTCTTTACTTAATCAAATACGATACATTTGAAAAAGCTATTGAATTGCACAATGGAGTACCACAAGGATTGTCTAGTTCAATTTTCACAGACAATGTACAAGAATCAATGATGTTCCTAAGCAACAGCGGTTCTGACTGTGGTATTGCTAATGTGAACGTTGGTACTTCAGGAGCTGAGATTGGTGGCGCCTTTGGTGGTGAAAAAGACACTGGTGGTGGTCGTGAATCAGGTTCTGATGCATGGAAAGCATACATGCGCCAGCAAACCACAACTATTAACTATGGTACAAGCTTACCATTGGCTCAGGGAATTAAATTCGATATTTAATCAATCCTTAGATAAATCAGAAAAGCTGCTCGATTGGGCAGCTTTTTTTATTTTTTAATGGTATTGAACAACCCTTTCATTTTTACAATTTTATCTCCTCCTATTTTCTCAAGATTTTCATATAGATTTGGTCTTAGCAAACTTGTTAAAATAATATCCTCCTCATCCTTCATTTTAATTCTGGCATAAAATAAACTCTCATGAACGCTAAAGCGAAGCTTCCTTTTTTTAATTATAAATGGAGAAGCAAAGATGAAAATTTGATTAATCTGATCTATTAATATGGTTTTCTCAAAATTCTTAGATACAACACTTATAGCTTCCTCAAAAAACATTACTTCTGTTTTCGAATTATATTCCAGGTAATTTAAAATAATGTAAAGCGTAGGAATAAAATCAATTACAAAAACTAAAAACAGATAACTTAAAAATAGAAAAATATTATTCTTATATATAGCGAAAATCATTCCCATAAGGGTTAATACCAGATAATACTCAAGTATAAAACCATAATTAATTTTTAGCTTTTTCATTTTATATTTCCTCAAATGCTTTCCTAATAATTTCGAATCAAAGTTTGAAAGATATACTAAATCTTATAACTACCAAAAGGAATCATAGTTAAAGACTTTCAGGTATTTATATCAAGTATATTATTTGATTTAAATGCTTGTTGTGGATATAGTTTTTACTATTTTTGAACTCACTAATTAAATTTTATTTACAAATCTTTATTTAAAGTTATGAGAAAACTACTAACTATTTTACTACTCAGTTTATTTTCAATGAGTATACTTATCGCATCTCCGATAAGTAAGGAAACAGCAAAACAGGTAGCGATAAATTATTACACAAATTACGCTCCTGCGAAAACAGCCGATTTTTCAATTAAGCAATCATTTGCATCTGTTGAAAAAGGACTTACAACCTACTACACATTTGTATTTAATGCAGGTGGTTTTGTAATGGTAGCAGCTGATGATGCAGTAACTCCTATTTTAGGTTATTCTACAACATCGGAATTTCATCAGGATTCTGACAACCCTGCAGCAAAAGAATGGTTTGCCTCTTACAATGAGCAAATTACTCAAATTATTGAAGAAAAAATTAGTAATAGTTCAACACTCCCTGCTTGGAATAAAATTTTAAGCAATGATTTTCCAAAAAACACAAAAGCCGTTGAACCTTTAGTTCAATCATTATGGGGACAATCAGGTGGCTGGGATGAATATGTTCCAGCAGGAACGCCTGTTGGTTGTGTTGCTACTGCTGCTGCAATGTTAATGAAATATCATGAATACCCAACAACAGGAGTTGGATGGCATGAGTATACGCACCCAACTTACGGTGTACAATCAGCAAATTTCTTTGAAACAACTTACGATTGGGCTAACATGCCAAATACTTATGGGACGGATGCATCAGCTATTTTATCTTATCACCTTGGTGTTGCAGTTAATATGAATTATGCACCTGGTGGATCGGGAGCCCAAACTCGCGACTTAACATTTGTACTTGCGAATTATTTTAAGTATGATCAAAATATCAACTTTGCAGAATTAGCAAACTATACAGATACAGAATGGAAAAACCTACTTAAAGGGGAATTAGATGCCTCACGCCCTATGGTATATTCCGGTAGTGGTTCTGCTGGTGGCCATGCATTTATTTGCGACGGTTACAATGATAGTGATTTATTTCACTTTAACTGGGGATGGTCTGGTTCGGAGAATGGATATTTTGCAATAGGTTCATTAAACACAAATTCAGGTGATTTCAATGCTACAAATGGCGTTGTCTACAATGTCACTCCAGCAGCCGCAGGACAGGAAAAAATGCTATGGACAAGTAAATTTACTGACTTCCCTAATGCATCAACATATCCAGGATACATTGATGCCGTTGATCAAAATGTTGCTTGGGCAACTGGTCGCGACGGAAGTGGCGGAGGTGCTGATTATAAAGTTTATACCCGCACAAAAGATGGTGGTGCCACATGGGAAAGTAAATCTTTAAGCTACGGTACAGCATTCTCAATGATTTGCGGTTTAGATGCAAACACAGCATATATTGCAGCCTATGGAACAGGAACTGGAAATAAAATCATTCGCACAACAAATGGTGGAATTGACTGGGAACCAATTTTAAGCGGAGCAGGAGCTTCAAGTTTCTTTAATGTAGTACATTTCTTTAATGAAAATGATGGTTTTGTACAAGGTGACCCAGAAGGTGGTGAATATGAATTATATACAACTACTGATGGTGGTGATACATGGGAACGTGTAGATGGAGCTGATATTCCAAATCCGGAAGATGCAAGTGAATATGGTATTGTTGGTTATTATGATGCAGTAGGTGACAATATTT